>VRUD01000012.1 GCA_019456305.1 Cytophagales bacterium
ATCCAATGTAACAGGCAACCCTTCTATTCCCATGCAAATAGATGCTTTTACCGGCAAATTAAGTGTTACCCCTGCCTCCACCGGCCTTTTTGTTTTCTCAGTGTTGTGTGAAGAATTTCGTGGCGGTGTAAAAATTGGAGCAGTAAGAAGAGATTACCAGCTTTTGGTGATTGACTGTCCCGAAAACTTAAAGCCGGAAATCAATCTGGAATTACCTGATACCTCTGCATTTTATATTGAAGGAAAAGATACTATAGTTATCTACACTGCGGATTCGACAGATAAGTGGTGTTATCAATTAGCTATAACAGATAGCAATATAAACGAAAATGTAACCATAAAAATTATTCCACAAAATTTCTCACCGGGGATAATAACCCTTTCCCAAAATCAAGGCTTTTTGGCGGATACATCCGATACATTGAAAATTGACATGTGTTGGGATGATTGCAGAAATATTCAGGATACGGCAACATTTTATATATTTGATATAGTGGTGCAGGATAATGGATGCCCTGTGCCCAAAACCGACACCCTCAGTGTAATATTATTGGTCATCCCTGAACCTAATGATACTCCAGGTGTATTTAATGATACCGTTTATATAGAACATACTGATATTGAAAATCCACTCAATAATTATGTTAAAATAATAACAAATGATACAATTTACTTCTTAATAGTTGACGATTCAATTTACTTTAATGTATCCGGCACTGACCCTGATAGCGACTTTGTATCCTTATATGCTTTTGGAGAAGGTTTTAATTTGCAGGATTACGGGATGGTTTTTAACGATACATCCGGTATTGGAAGTGTAACGTCTCAATTTTATTGGAAAATTGAATGTGATAAAGTAGAAAAAGGAATATATGTTGTAAAATTTGTTGTTGATGACAATACCTGTTTTGAATCTCATAAGGATACTATCGCGGTAAAATTTATTGTAAGAGATATATTCACGGTTGACACATTCAAAATTCCTAATGTTTTTACGCCCAATGGGGATGGTAAAAATGAGTGTTTTGAAGTAAGATCGGGAATCAGGGATTTGAATCCTGAAGTTTCTATTATTTATGATGAAAGTCAATTTCCAAAAACATCAATATATAATCGTAAGAAAGGTCTTTTAGAGCTACACAAGGCAAGCTGCAAAGATTATTTTTTTGAGATTGAAATTTATAACCGCTGGGGCAGGCTTGTTTTTAAAGATGATAAAAGAGATTTCAAATGGTGTGGAGAAGGATTTCCCGATGGAGTTTATTTCTACATAATCAGCTTTTCAGAATCTGATCATTTTAAAGGCACGGTTACGATACTCAGGTAGCTAAAGAAGAACATAACTTCACCCGCCTGCCAAAGCGCCTGTCTGTCACAGGCAGGCAGTGGCGGGCAGGTAAGTTGATTAAAAATAATATTAGCCACTAATTATAATAAATAAATTCGTTCAAATTCGTGTAATTCATGCCTAAACATTGATATTCCGATACGTATATTTAATCTATTATAAACTAAAAAAGGATAAACAAAATTTTTAAAATATAACAATAGTATTATGTTATTTAGATAAAATATCTTTATTTTGCAGTTATGAAATGGACATTTCTATATACCATTCTGTTATTGTTATTATCCCCCTTCGCCCATGCCACGCACATTGTAGGCGGAGAGTTTGAGCTTATTTATCAGACAGGATATACTTATGTGTTAAACTTAAATCTCTATTTTGATGACGTAAACGGCAATCCTGGAGCAGAGGATGACACAGTAAAAGTACATACATTTGATAAAAAAACAAATACATGGATAGAAACTTTTAGTTTGCCGAAAACAACCAACAGTGAATTTATTAAATATACCGATCCGGATTGTGAAGATAGCAGATTGAGAACCAGGATCATCAAGTACCAGGCAGAGGTTTATCTCAACCCGGCAGATTATAGTGGCCCGGAAGGATATTATCTGATCTGGGAACGCTGCTGCCGGAATAACATCATTGATAACATTAATGACCCTGGAGTTACAGGCATGACCTTTTACATGGAATTTCCCCCTGTGGACAAAGAAAATACTTCCCCATTATTCAAACTGCCTTTTGGTGATTACGCTTGTGTGGATGAATTATTTGAATACGACTTTTCTGCAGTGGATCCGGACAGTGCTCTTTTCGGTGATTCATTGGTTTATTCGCTTGTAACGCCTTTAAAAGGACATAGCAGTCTTACGCCTGGTAACGTTATACCTCCTGCAATGCCTGCACCTTATGTTATTGTTAGTTGGTTAGATCCGCCATATAGTTTATCCAATGTAACAGGCAACCCTTCTATTCCCATGCAAATAGATGCTTTTACCGGCAAATTAAGTGTTACCCCTGCCTTCACCGGCCTTTTTGTTTTCTCAGTGTTGTGTGAAGAATTTCGTGGCGGTGTGAAAATCGGAGCAGTAAGAAGAGATTACCAGCTTTTGGTGATTGACTGTCCCCAAAACATAAAGCCGGAAATCAATCTGCAATTACCAGACACCTCTGCATTTTATACAGAAGGAAAAGATACTATAGTTATCTACACTGCGGATTCGACAGATATATGGTGTTATCAATTGGCTATAACAGATAGCAATATAAACGAAAATGTAACGATAAAAATTATTCCAAATAATTTCTCACCGGGGATAATAACTCTTTCTCAAAATCAAGGCATTGTGGTGGATACATTGAAAATCGATATGTGTTGGGATGATTGCAAAAATATTCAAAACATGGCAACACTTTTTATATTTGATATAATGGTGCAGGATAGCGGATGCCCTGTGCCCAAAACCAGTACCCTCAGTGTAATATTATTGGTCATACCTGAACCTAATGATACTCCAAGTGTTTTTACTGATACTGTTTATATAGAACATACTGACTTTGACAATCCACTCAATAATTATGTTAAAACAATAACAGATGATTCAATTTACTTCTTAATAGTTGACGATTCAATTTACTTTAATGTATCCGGCACTGACCCTTATAGCAACTTTGTATCCTTATATGCACTTGGAGAAGGTTTTAATTTGCAGGATTACGGAATGGCTTTTAAAGATACATCCGGTATTGGAAGTGTAGCGTCTCAATTTTATTGGAAAATTGATTGTGATAAAGTAGAAAAAGGAATATATGTTGTTAAATTTGTTGTTGATGACAATACCTGTATTGAATCTCTTAAGGATACTATCACGGTAAAATTTATTGTAAGAGATTTCGTTACAGTTGATACATTCTTTGTTCCCAATATTTTTACGCCTAATGGTGATGGTATAAATGATTGTTTTTATATGCCTCACGGTAACATAATAAATGACTCTGTTATTTATTATGATGGAACTCAAATCCTGAAAATACAGAAATTCAATTTAAAGGAAGGTCATTTAGAACTACAAAAGGCAAGCTGTAAAGATTATTTTTTTGAAATTGAAATTTATAACCGCTGGGGCAGGGTTGTTTTTAATGATGATAAAAGAGATTTCAAATGGTGTGGAGAAGGATTTCCAGATGGGGTTTATTTCTACGTGATCAGCTTTTCAGAATCTGATCATTTTAAAGGCACGGTTACGATACTCCGATAATCGGAATTTGAATCTCGAGTACCCGGGATGAAAGTTTTTAACATATAAAGCTGTATTTTAAATAATCAGATATTGGATATTAGATATTTGCCCTACTAATTACGAATTGGCGAATTACGAATTCGTAATTCGCCAATTCGTAATTGGTAGGAATTTACGAGCATCTATCAACATCCAATATCATTTTTATCATGGCAACGAACACTAAATTCTGGTACCTCGAAAATTTCATCTTATTTAGTTGTCTTTCCAAAGATGAAATGGGGGATCTTGCGCAAAAAACAACTATGCGTAACTGCTCAAGGGATAAATTTATTTACTTTCCTGATGAACCTTCCAGGAATATTTACTTTTTAAAAGAAGGGAGGGTGAAAATCGGTTCATATTCCGAAGATGGAAAGGAAATTATAAAGACAATTTTACAACCCGGGGAGATCTTTGGAGAATTATCAATAACAGGTGAAGAAAAAAGGAATGATTTTGCTCAAGCCATAGACGATAATGTGATGATATGTGTGATGAATATGAAGGATATGGAAGAATTGATGGAAAAAAACACCAAATTAGGAATGAGACTTACAAAGCTTATCGGTTTTCGCCTTAGAAAAGTAGAGAGGAGATTAGAATCGCTTATTTTTAAAGACGCCCGCACCCGCATTGTTGATCTCATAAAAGATATGGCGACAGAAGATAGCAAAATGGTAGGCACCGAAACATTGATCATGAACAATCTTACCCATCAGGATATGGCGAAGCTAACTGCCACTTCCCGTCAAACCGTAACCACCGTTCTGAATGAATTGCGTGAAAAAAATCTTATTTATTTTGACCGGAAAAGGATATTGATCCGGGATATTGGCAAACTGATATAGGCGTTTAGGGCATCTCTAAAAACTACATATTTTTTAAAACACACCCCTTGCCCCTCTTGATAGAGGGGAATATATGGTGTAGTTTTTAGAGATGCCCTTTAGTTAGCGGTCATGCTATGGGAACACTGCAAACTTGGAACTGACGGATATAAACCGCAACTTTGCACCGTAATCAAACTGCAATAAATATGGAACAACTATTAAACATCAACGACATCAAAAAACTTTATCCAGACGAGTGGGTTTTGATTGGTAATCCTATCATGGACGACAGTAAAATAAATGTTCTGTCTGGCATACCGATATATCACAGCAAAGACCAGAAAGAAGTTTGCTACATCGGCAGGGAAAAAACGGCTAACTTTGACAAAATCACTTTGGTTTTTACCGGAACATTTAAACCAATAAGAAAGATAACTGGTATTTTCAATCGCATCAAATAATGACATTTCCATTTGAACGAGACCCCGGCAGCGGACTAATCATTGTCAATACTGAAATTGACGGGAAGTATGAACTGAAGATGGTACTTGACACAGGAGCAACCAACACAACTATTAACAGCAACGCATTGTATTTATTGGGTTACGACCTCAAGGATAACATCGGCAAAGTAGAAATTGAAACAGCTAACGGAGTTATAGAAACAGAAGTTTTTGAAGTTGGCAGTTTCGATTCTCTTGGACAATCAAAAGACAAATTTCAAATTCAGGTTTACGACTTCTTAGCTCACGGTATTTTTTTTGACTACAACGGACTTCTTGGACTGGACTTTTTAGAGGGGACAAAATTTTGCATTGACACGAAGTTAAACACAATAACATTGAGCTGATGAAAAATTTGACGCTTAATTTAAGACGACAGACCTTCGTGAACAGAGCAGCACGAACCGCTTACGAATATTTGTTGAGTACATTCGTAATTCGTGAAAATTCGTAATTTGTAGGAGATTACAAAATGAAAAACCAGCTTATAGAAGCAGTTCAAAAGCTAAAAGAAAAAGGGATTACAAAACCACAAATCGGTATTGTATTAGGTACAGGATTAGGAAACCTGATAGAAGAAATTGATATTCAAGTGGAAATTGAATATAAAAACATCCCGCACTTTCCTCTTTCAACGGTTGAAACGCATTCCGGTAAGTTAATTTATGGTGATATTTCAGGTAAAAAGGTCCTGGCAATGCAAGGACGTTTTCACTACTATGAAGGATATAGTATGAAACAAATTACTTTCCCGGTAAGGGTAATGAAACAATCAGGGATAAAATACCTCTTGTTATCAAATGCTGCCGGAAGTATGAATCCCCGGATCAGGAAAGGATCGTTAATGCTCATAGATGACCACATCAACCTTTTGCCGGATAATCCGCTAAGGGGATCAAATTTAGATGAACAGGGCCCCCGTTTCCCTGACATGAGTGAACCTTATTCACCACAATTAAACGAGAAGCTGGAAAAAATTGCAGATGAAGAAAATATCACATTACACAAAGGCGTATATGCAGCCGTTGCCGGGCCTAACCTGGAAACACGTGCAGAATATCGCTACCTGCGTGGTATGGGGGCTGATGTTGTAGGAATGTCAACTGTACCTGAAGTGATTGTAGCAAATCATTGCGGGCTGCCGTGTGCTGCCATCTCAGTGGTCACCGATGAATGTGATCCCGATAACCTTGCAAAAGTAAATATTGAGGAGATCATTGAAACTGCCAATAAAGCACAGGCTAAATTGACAAAGCTGTTTGTTGGTTTGGTAAAACAAAGAACATAATTTTATGAATTAAAATAATGAAACCACTAATTACACGAATTTAACTAATTAAGAATTACACTAATTTAATTTGTGTAATTCGTGGTTAAACATTGAGATTCCGTTACAAATATCTCTGATGAACACAATTATCTGCCCCTTCTTATTCCTGACAATTTTTAATCTCGCTCTCACTGCCTGCTCGCAGAACGATGATCTTGATAAAAAACTAAAAAACATATTAGAATACAGCGTTCCAATTATTAAAGTAGAAGAAGCGCTAACACAGGAACAAAAGGATAATGTTTATTTTTTAGACACCCGCTCCAATGAGGAATATCTTGTAAGCCACATCCCCAATGCAATCTGGACAGGCTTTGATAAATTTAATATTCAAAAAGTGCTCGATATTCCAAAGGATGCATTAATTATCACATACTGCTCAGTAGGTTACAGAAGTGAAAAGATCGGGGAAAAGCTGCAGGAATCCGGTTATAAAAATGTTTGGAATCTATACGGTGGTATCTTTGAATGGGTAAACCAGGGAAATGAAGTTTATAACAAATTTGACCAACCCACAGATAGCGTGCATACTTATAACAGGAGTTGGGCAAAATATTTAGAAAGAGGGATAAAGGTAGTAAGTAGTAAGTAGTAAGCAGTAAGCAATAGGCAGTAGACAATAGACAGTAGACAAAAGACAGTAGACAATAGACAGTAGACAATGGACAATAAGACAATAGATTAATTGTTTTTTTTACAGGACGCACCTACGGTGCTTAATTTTTTATTGTTTTAAATTTTCTTATAATTATCTTTGCATCAATTATCATTCATTATTTTTACTTTTTACTTTTTACTTTTTATAGTGCATTTGGACCAGTGAAAGAGCTTCTGATCATCTTCGTCAAAAATCCTATTAAGGGCAAGGTAAAAACCCGTTTGGCCAAAACGATAGGAGATGATAAGGCTTTGCTAGTTTATCAATCCCTGTTGAGATATACAAACAGTGTTACAAAAAACATGGGCGTCAGTAAAGCTGTTTATTATTCTGATTTTATCCCTGAAAATGATATATGGACAGATGGAGTTTTTTTAAAATACTTACAAAAAGGGGAAAACCTGGGTGAAAGAATGAAAAATTCTTTTGAGCTTGCCTTTGAGCAGCATTATCAATCCGTTGTAATAATCGGCACAGATTGCCCTACCCTATCCCAAAAGATCATTGAAGATGGTTTTTCTAAACTTAAAATTTTTGATTTTGTCACCGGCCCTGCCACTGATGGCGGTTATTATCTTTTAGGGTTGAATGACCGCATACCTGCATGGCGTTCTATCTTACAAAATAAAAAATGGAGTACAAATACCGTTTTTAAAGAAACAATGAATGATATTCAGAAATTAAATAAAACAGTCTGTGTTTTACAAAAATTATCAGATATTGATACGGAAAAAGACCTTTACAAATTACGAAGTACGAATGATGAATTCGTACTTCATAAGATAAAATCCGAAATTCAAAATCCGAAATCCGAAACCACTAATTACACTAAATTAGTGTAATGCTTAATTAGTGTAATTCGTGTAATTAGTGGTTTCATAATTCATAATTCGTAATTCATAATGGCATACATAAAAATTATTCAGCCTGAAGAAGCCGATAAACGGTTAAAAGAGATTTATCAGGATGTAATTAAACGCAGGGGCAAATTAGCTGAAGTTCATAAGGTCCAAAGCCTCAACCCTGAAACTATTGTCAAGCATATAGACTTGTATATGTCAATCATGTATGGGCGTTCACCATTAAGCAGGGCGCAGCGGGAAATGATCGGTGTGGTAGTTTCTGCTGCAAACCAGTGTACATATTGTATGATACATCATGGCATGGCTTTAAACCATTACTGGAAAGATGAGAACAAAGTAGCTCAATTGCGATTAAATCTGTCCCGCCAGAGGCGGGATCAATCCCGGGTACCCGGGTTAAATAAGGTTGATAAATTACTTTGCCAATATGCCCGGGATTTAACTAAAGAACCGGACCTGGCTAACGAAGAAAATCATGTTAAACCATTAAAACAAGCCGGCCTTGATGATAGGGCAATCCTTGACGCAACGCTGGTAATTGCTTATTTTAATTTTGTCAACAGGATGGTGACTGGGCTGGGAGTTACGTTGGAGGAAGAAGAAGCGGGAGAGTATAAATATTGAGTAGTGAACGGTTAGACAATCTTTTTTTATGAATATTTCAAAACTATCTGTTTTTTCATTGCTCTCTATATTGATCTATACCAGCAGTTGCAAAACCATAAAACCCCAACGCCCCGAAAGCTCAACCTTTACAAAAACCCCTGCAAAAGAACTATCCGTTATCAATCTCCCTGTTGAATACGCTCTGCTAAATATGGAAAAAGAAATTAACGAAGCGTTTCAGGGTGAGATTTACAGAGATGACAGCTTTGAAGATAATGAAGGCGACAATCTTATGGTAAGGGCCTCCAAAATAGAAGCTATTACCTTATCAGCAAAAGGAAATGTGATCAGCACTGATATTCCGTTGCATATTTGGTGTAAGGTTCGCTGGCAGGAGAAAATACTGGGAATTAAATTAACCAAAATCGCAGAGACCGATTTTGACATTGTATTTAAATTTAACACCCAATTTAATGTTGATAAAAAATGGAACTTAATTACCAAAACCGCATCAAGTGGGTATGAGTGGATTAAAAAACCGCTCATAAAGCTCGGGCCAATACATATCCCTGTTACAAACCTGATAGAAGATGTGATCAAAGAAAAAATGGATGAGGTGGCAAAGGAAATTGATGATGATATAAAAAATTCATTTGATGTAAGAGCGTATATAGATAGTCTTTGGTTAAATATTCAAGAACCCATATTGATCAATGAAGATTATAACTTATGGTTAAAATTAGAACCTGTAAGTTTTGTTATGACCCCCATAAAAGGCTGGCAGAAGAAAATTTACCTCAATTTTGGGATCAATACATCGCTTGAAATCGTAACGGGAAAAAAACCACTTTATATTGTCAATACCTCACTTCCGGACCTGATGATCAGAAAGGATATTGATAAAAAATTCCATCTGGTGTTGGCAGCAGAGATCTCCTATGCCGATGCTTCTAAGCTGATGTCCGATAAGATGATCGGGGAGGTTTACGAATTTAAAAATAAAAAAATAAAAATTGAAGCGGTAGATATCTATGGCAGTGGTAAAGACCTTATTCTAATGCTTGACTTTTCGGGAGATATTAAAGGCACGGTCTATTTCAGTGGTTTGCCGGAGTATGATTCATTAACCAGTACAATATCAATTGAAAGCTTTGATTTTGATGTAAAGACTACAAAAGCATTGCTTAAATTAGCAGATTGGCTCCTTCATGCAGGTTTCAAACATAAGATCAAAACAGCGTTAAAATTCCCGCTAAAAGACAAAATTTCCGAAATAAATCAATTAATTGAAAGCAGCATCAAAAGCAATCAGATAGGAGAATCTATTATATTGAATTGTGATATCACTGATATATTTCCCAAAGAAATATACCTTACTCCCGAGGCTATTAAACTGATGTTAATCATAGACGGGGAGGCGCAGTTACTAATAAAAGATTGGTGAAAAAACGCATAGAGCATAGCGCATAGCGCATAGAGCATAGAGCATAGCACATAGTGCCATAACCCCGCACTTAAATTTATGTGCGGGGTAACAAACAACCATTAACTAATAACTAAACACTAAACTACTTAATTGCTTTATATGTTTTACAACTTGACCTAAGCAGATAGGCAGTTAATTTTATTATCTTTGCATAATGTTAAAACACCTCAAAAACGCAGAGCGCAAATCGCATAGCGGTGAACCCCGCCTGTGGCGGGGCCATGCTCTATGCTCTATGCGCTATGCGCTATGCGCTTTATTTATTATTACTTCAGCGAAGTGTCATAGCCAATCCTTTAAGATCGCCAAGTTCAAATACAATGGCGGGGGCGATTGGTATGCTAACAAAACCTCTCTGCCTAACCTGATCGCATTTTGTAATAAGAACCTAAAGATGAACATTGCTGCTGAGGAAGATATTGTAGAAGCAGGCAGTCAGGAATTATTTTCATATCCATTTGTACATATGACAGGCCATGGTAATGTGGTATTCTCAAAACAAGAAGCATACAACCTGAGAAAATACCTTATAGGCGGAGGCTTTCTCCATATTGATGATAATTACGGGCTGGATAAATTTATCCGGGTGGAAATGAAAAAGGTTTTCCCTGAACTGGATTTTGTGGAGCTGCCTTTTGATCATCCTATCTACCATCAGAAGTATAATTTTCCAAAAGGTTTGCCCAAAATCCATGAGCATGACGGCAAGCCGCCACAAGGGTTTGGCCTGATCTATGAAGGACGCCTCGTTTGCTTTTATTCATACGAATGTGACCTGGGCAATGGCTGGGAAGACCAGGTTATTTATAATGATCCTGAAGAGATAAGACGACAAGCACTGAAAATGGGAGCCAATATTCTCTCATTTGCGTTGACCGATTATTAGGAGGCTTTGCAAAACTCAATTGAAAACAAAAAAATGTTATCAAAAAGAGCCAAAGACCTTATCAAACTCGCAAAGAATCCCAAATTTATATCAGGGATCTACAATTATTGCGACCGCTGGTGCGAAAAATGTCCAATGACCTCTAAGTGCCTGCTTTATGCCCAGGAAAAGGAAGAAATGAGCGATACTGATGTCAATGATATGGAAAATGAAAAATTTTGGGAAAAAATTCATACAAATTTTGAGATGGTAAGGGAAATGATAGAAGAAGATGCCAAAAGACTGGGAATAGACTTGGATTTAAATGATCCTGAGTTGGAAGAGATATCAAAAAAAGAGGAACTTAAAGAAAAAGAAGCCGAAAACCATGAACTCTCCGGGGCTGCTATGAAATATTCAGAAATGGTAGATGTTTGGTTTAAAAATGAAAAAAAGCTCTTCGAGCAAAAGAGCGATGAATTGATCACCAATGTAAAAATTGGCCTGGACGAAAAAAAGGTACTTACGGAAGCTACTGAAATCGCTGATGCCACAGAGGTGATCCGCTGGTACCAGCACCAGATATTCGTGAAACTGATGCGCGGGTTAACGAATGATGATGACCTTTTTGACGATTTTGAAGAAGACCTAATCCAGAACGATGCGAATGGTTCTGTAAAGGTTGCTTTGCTGGGAATAGATCGCTCTATTGGCGCCTTTGAAACGCTGCGAAACTATTTCACTGAAAAAAACGACTCTCTGCTGGATTTCCTCATTCACCTCGATCGTTTAAGGCGGAAAACCGAACAACATTTTCCCAATGCGCGAAAATTTATCAGAGCAGGATTTGATGATGATTCGGATAAAGGGATTTTGGAAGTAGGAAAGAAGAAGTAAATTAAGCATGGCGCATAGCGCATGGCGTCCACCCTCATTCAAGCTCTTTTTCCCCGCCAACTGGCGGGGCCATGCGCTATGCGCTATGCGCTATCGCTCCCAAAATAACTTTACACGCTTCTTTGATCTCTTCTTTTGTAATAATTAAAGGCGGTGTTATTCTCATAGCGCTGTCACAGTAAAGAAACCAATCAACAAAAACCCCGGTGGTGTCAGAAACCCTACCTGACTGTTCCGTATTTCTCGGGGAGATACATTTATCAATGATAGATTTTAATTGATCATAAGATTCAAACTGAAGCGCCATCATCAGTCCTTTACTTCTGATAGCCTTGATTTTGGGATGTGCTAATAATTCGATGAATAGTCTTTCTTTTTCCGCTACTACAGCCCCCCCCAACCCCCCCGAAGGAGGGGCTTTGCCAACGCTTTTGCCAGCCCCCCCTAAATCCCTCCTGCCACTATTTCTTACCGAATCGGTGAATGGGTGAATGGGTGAATCGGTGAATCGCTTCGTTTTCCTGTTCTCCGTTTCTCCGATTCTCCGGTTCTCCGATTCAGGGGGGCTTGGAGTTAGAGGGGGGAGGGGGGGGCTGGCAGTTGGGCTGATTAGTTCCAAAGAAGCGAGCCCTGCAGCACAGCAGACGGGATGACCACCAAAAGTAGTGATATGTCCTAAAACAGGATTGGTTTTTAAGACAGACATAATTTCCTTTGAAGAGATAAAAGCGCCAAGCGGCATACCCCCTCCGATCGCTTTGCCGCAGCATAAAATATCCGGCACAACGTCAAAATGCTCAAAAGCAAACAGCAATCCTGTTCTGCCAAAGCCTGTTTGAACCTCGTCAAAAATTAGAAGTGTGCCCGACTCGCTGCATTTGTTTCTCAGTGTTTTTAAATATTCTTTGTCAGGTATTATTACACCCGCTTCTCCCTGGATGGGCTCTATAATAACCGCTGCAATTTTATCTGTGATATATTCCAGATCTTCAGTGTCATTGAATTTTATATGTCTTACCTCCGGTAATAATGGCCTGAACGCTCTTTTAAACACTTCGCTCCCGTTTAATGATAAGGCGCCATGCGTAGAACCGTGATAGGCATTTTGAAGTGAAATAATTCCAGTTCTGCCGGTAAATCTTTTGGCTAATTTTATCGCCCCTTCTACCGCTTCACTACCGGAATTAACAAAATAGGTGCATTCTAATTGAGCAGGAAGATTTTCAGCAAGCTTTTTGGCAAGCATTACCTGTGGCGTTTGCACCAATTCTCCGTAAGCCATCAGGTGAAGATATTTATCAAGCTGCTCCTTGATCGCTTTTATAACTTCTGGATGACGGTGGCCTACATTATTCACGCCAATCCCGGATATCAGGTCTATGTACTTTTTCCTACTTGCCCCGCTTGTCCCGGTCCTATCGGGTTTTTTGGGGGCTTTTCCAAACATATATACTCCTTCTGCGTAGTCAATCTCAAGCATAGAAGGAAAATCAGAAGTTTGGGCTAAATGGTTCAGGAAATCTTGTTTTATTGTGTTCATGTATTTGTGTGTTAGTGTGTTCACGTGAGCACTTGAACATATGAACACGTGAACACTTATTTAAGGGAATGATGTTGATCAAATTTAATGGAATCACCGATGCTAATATACGAATTATACTAATTATACGAATATTAGGTACTGCTTAAATTTATGTTTTGCCTTTGTATCAATATGGATAAATACGTTTCAAGATAAATCATCATACTTTCTTCTTCTTCATTTGTATCATTCGCATACATTCGTATATTGGCATCGGTTTGACTCATTCTTGTATAGGCATTATCTACTAAATTATAGACCCCGAGTACTCGGGGGTCTTT
Source organism: Cytophagales bacterium (assembly GCA_019456305.1). Lineage (NCBI taxonomy): Bacteria > Pseudomonadati > Bacteroidota > Cytophagia > Cytophagales > Cytophagales bacterium. Next base: position 13,538 of record VRUD01000012.1, read on the forward strand.
AAGACTTTTTTAAGAGCCTAAAAAATTCAACCCTATGAAATTCTTATTAATCATTATCATCTTTTCCTTCAATAAAGATTCTCTTTCCAAAGCCGCCCTGATTGATACTATGCTTGCCGATAAATATTTTAATAAAGCTACTCAACTATTTAATAATGCCCAATATGACAGCTCTGTATTCTATCTACAAAAAGCAAGCGATATTTACCTGGCTTTAGCAAAGTCTGTTGAAGGATCAGCACAGAATTCCCCCTCTCCACTTGTGGAGAGGGGGCAGGGGGTGAGGTGGAAAAAATATGTTGAATGTAATAATGTATTGGGCAATACTTTTTATACTATAGCTGAATATAATAAAGCTGTGGATCATTTTAGCATTTCCGCTAAAATTGGTTTATTAAAATTGGGGGGTAAGCATCTCTATATTGCTGATGCTTATACGGGTCTGGGAGTTGTGTACTGGATGAGACGTGAAAATGATAAAGCGCTCAATTTTCAAAAAAAAGCCCTGGAAATAAAAAGTGCATTCTATGAAGGCGATCATCCTCATATTGGTTTGTGTTATAATAATATAGGACTTATTTATAATGATCAGGGCGATTATTATACCGCATTGGAATATTTTAACAAAGCATTATCAATCTACATGAAACACATTGCAAACCACCAGCATCCTTTGTTTACTGCTAGTTATAATAATTTAGGTCTTGTATTTTTTAATATAAAAAACTATGCAAAAGCCATTGAATGTCATCAAAAATCCCTGGAAATAAAATTAAAGACATTGGGTCCGGATCATCCTGATCTGGCTATAAGCTATAATAATCTTGGGGACGTTTATCGAATTTATGGCAACTATGACAAGTCGCTTGAGTATTTTCATAAAGCAAGAGTACTCATAGAAAATAAAATTGGCAAACAGCATCCTTATATTGCCCTCTTTTATTTTAATATCGGAAAAGTATATGCAGATAAAAGAAACCATGATGAAGCAATGAATTATTATCAGAAGGCATTGAAAGTTTCTGTAAATATTTTTGGTCAATACCACCCGGATGTAGCTGATACATATTATGAAACCGGGAACATATTTGCAGCAAAAAAGGAACTTAATACTACATTGATCTATTACCAGAAAGCCCTGAAATCATTATTCAAAGAATTTTCTAATAACAGGGTTTTTATTAATCCTGTAATACCCACTACATTTGAGAGCAAAAAAGAACGGGAGGAGTTTCTTAAGAAAATAAATTCTTTGCCTCTTTTGCTCGATGTGTTAGAGAGCAAGGCAGAGGCGTTTTATGAGAAATGGAAGATGTCACCCTAAAGGGTGACCACCCGAAGGGTGGGAAAATGCCCGCCTGCTAAAACAAAGTGACGTGCGGGGAAGATGGAAGGAAGAGTAGAAGTAGAAGTGGCAGTAAGCAGTAGACAATAGACTATGACTAATTACGAATCACTTCAAGAACAATAAAATAAAATAATCTGTGTTTAAAAATCCGGTAAATATCTTGAAAAAAATAACTTATATCCCCGCCTGCCACCCACCTGCCACAAGCCTGCCACAAGCCTTTAGCCTGTCCGCCAGACAGGCGGGCGGGCAGGTAAGCCTTTGGCGGGCAGGTCTGTAATCTGTATATTGATCTGTGTAATCTGTGTAAAAGCCCAGAATCATCATTTATCACAATTCACTTCTTTGCCCTTAAGTGTAAATCCTGCATTAACCGGTATAATCAAAAGTGAGATCAGGAGTATTGTAAATTACAGCAGCCAATGGACAACCCTGAGTTCTCCTTTTACTACTGTGGCTGCTTCTGTAGATATGCCATTTGAGCCGGATAAATTGAAATCAGGTTGGTTGGGAGGAGGATTGGTCATGTTGAATCATAAAGCAGGCGCTGGATACCTGGATTATTATAAGGGTTTGCTTTCCGGTTCATATTTAGTACCGCTCAATGAATGGTTTAAATTCCTGGGGGAAGGACATTATCTATCCTTTGGACTTCAAGTGGGCATGTTGCAGTTTACGAAGGATTTTAGTAAACTACCCGTTGATGAACAATTATTCAGTGGAACGATCAAGGAGACTAAATTGGATATGCAAACTGGAATTTTGTGGTCTTATACACCTCACCAATGGTTGAAATTTTACACGGGGGTCGCATTATCTCATTTTTTAAAGGCAAAAGATCCGTTTATTGAGTATCATCCGGGTGATTTGAAAGAGATAGACCAATCAGGAATAAAACCTGTTTTTCACAGCAATGCAATAATATATTTAGGCAGCAGAATAGAGCTATCACCCTCCATATTATATATGTATCACAAACAAGCAAACCTGTCTAACCAGAGGCGGGATGAAATAACGCTTGGTACATCTGCTGGGTTCCATTTTGGAAAATATTATAACTGGAGCGCAACCTATTATTTAGGAACCTGGTATGGATTCAAAGATGAGGTAATGTTCATGGTAGGACTCAGATATCATAAGTGGATGTTTGAGATAAGCACCGATGCTAAAATAGCCTTATTAAAACAGGCAAGTTTTGATGCGGAACATCCGGAGTTTACTTTCACATATTTAATTCATCTGCCGGGAGAAAAAGAAAAACAACGCCTGCCCTGGCTCAATCTTCAAGAATAATTAATGAAACAAGAACATAATTTCGTAAGTTGATTAAAAATTTCACCGCAAAGGTGCAAAGACGCTAAGAAAAAAACCATGAATAGAGATAAATTTAAAACTTTGCGTCATAGCCCCGAGTACTCGGGGGTGAAAACATTGAAATGCCGGTACATATTAATTATAACATTCATAATTCTTCATTTTATGATGTGCTTTCCTGTTAAAGCGCAAAATAGAGACACTACTGTAGCTAATTACTACTTCCATTTTGCCGACTCCCTCACCAAAGCCTCCCGATACGACAGCGCTATTTATTATTAATTTTTTTATTTTTTAGCTAATAACTCAAATCAGGGAATCTCACCATCCAATATCTTTTTCAACTTTTCGTGATCAATATTACCTCCTGATATCACACATACTATTTTTTTACTTGCTGCTTTTCCTGTGAGGGCGGCTGCCAGGGAGGCAGCTCCTGCACCTTCAGCGATCATGCAGTTACGCTCTGCAAGCAGTTTAATGGCATCAGCGATTTGCTTCAGACTTACAACCAACGAGTCGTCTAACAGGTTACTTACCAAAGGCCACATTTCAGGTAAGATACCTGCGCTGCCCATCCCATCCACAAAGGTTGGAGTATATTTTACTTTTTCAGGTTTACCGGTTTTGAGTGATGCTGAAAGCGGACAGGCAGTGTCTACCTCACAGGCAAAAATTTTTGTATCAGGTTTAGTAGCTTTGATAGCAGAGGCGATACCACTGCTTAAACCGCCTCCTCCATAAGGTATGATCACCGCATCAACATCAGGCAGGTCTTCAAGGATCTCCAGACCGATCACACCATTACCTGCTATTACAGCCGGATCGCTTACTGGATGTATAAACAATCCTTGCATGTCTTTATATTTCCTGTCAACTAGTACCTGCCACCAAACCTCAAAAGGAATTTTATCATACGTTGCCCCTAAGCGGCTAATGGCATTCAATTTTGTTTCCGGGGCGTGGTCCGGAACAATAACATGACAAGGTATTTTAAAATTCCGGGCAACCCATGCCACGCCCTGAGCCATATTTCCTGCACTTGCAGTATAAACACCGTTAGAAAGCTGTTGTTTTGAAGCTATACTCATAGCATTAAGCGCTCCCCGCAATTTAAATGACCCTATAGGCTGCAGATTTTCCGGTTTTAAGTAAATTTCTGCCGGTGAATCTTTAATATGAAAACGAATAAGCGGTGTACGGAAAACCTTTCTTTCAAGATTTTTTTGAGCAGCTTTTATAGCCGTAATTGGAATTGGGTTGGGTAATTGCATTTTTATAAGAATTTAGTTTGTTTTGCTGTAGCAAAATTTTTCCCAGTGTTTTTTCCAGTTTCATCAGAGTCTCCCGCCACTACAAACTTCATATCTGCCTGTTTTCGAAAAGTCAACACATTGCAGTCAGATATACCCAAAACTTAATTAGGGGACTCTGATGCACACGAAATCAAATACTATTTAATGTCCTTTCTATTCCATATCCATCAGAGTCCCCTTTTTAAGATCGTGGTATATTTGAATTTAGGAATTGCGGGAGACTCTGATGGGACTTGAAATTTTTTGTAACTCATAATTTTCTACTGTTTAAGATTTCAAGTATCCAGTATCAAGTATCAAGCATCAAGCAGTAATCAAATGCTTTTTTTGTAGACATAATATCCAGCCGCAAGATCCTCTACAGCCAGCCCCAGAGCCTTGAATATTGTAATTTCCTCCCGACTTTCTCTTCCCTTCACTTTTCTTAGCAGTACTTCTCCAATTTCTCCACCTATCTTCTCTTCTTTAATCAGCCCTTCTTTCTTAGGAATTAAGAAGTCGCCTGCCTCATTAAATAATGATTCACGCCTGTCTGTAAATAATTTTGATCTTACAACCAATTCAGAATCCAACTCACGGCTTGAAGGCGTACATGCGCCTACTGCATTAATGTGTACCCCTTGTTTGACCCATTCACCAGACAGTATTGGTTCTTTTGCAGCCGTTGTTGTACAAATAATATCTGCATCCTCAACTGTTTGCTGTACAGTTTTGCAAGCTTCTACCTTGAAATTAAGCTTCCCGGATTCATGTCTTACTAACTGTTCAGCATGTTGGTGGTTACGGCTCCAGATCTTAGCTTTTTCTATTTTTCTAACCAACGATATTGCTTCAAGGTGTCTGCTTGCCTGTACCCCCGAACCTAAGATAGCCAGGTTCCGGGCATCTTTATTCGCCAATGATCTTGTAGCAACTGCACTGACGGCTGCTGTTCTGATAGCTGTAACTTCTTCTGCATCAATAATTGAGAGCAGCTTTCCGTTTTTACTGTCAAACAATAGAATGACACCCTGGTGAGAACTCAAACCTGCCTTTTGATTTTCAGGAAATACGCTTATTACTTTAATTCCCATGATCCTGGTATCTCCTTCAAAAGCTGGCATCATGCCCAATAATCCCTTTTTACCAGGAAGCCACATTATTGAACGTAGAGGTTGTATTGATGCATCTTCAGCTAAAGTTTTTAGAGCATTGGCCATCAAATCTATGCATTTGCCCATAGAAAGGTGGGCAGCCACCTGTTCCCCATTTACGGTAACAACTTTCATAAAATTTCCTCCGAGGCCAATATACGAATGAATGCGAATTATACGAATACTTATAATGTTAATATTCTAATTTATACTAATGATACGAATAGGGTATAATGCTAATCCCGCAAATATGCGGGACTAATGATACGAATATTTTTACTCTGCTTCTTAATATAGATTTCTTTATTAGTATCATTAGTATTCATTCGTATATTAGCATTTTATTATTCGTATATTGGCATCGGGTAATAAAAGTAAATCTATATGATAATCGACCTGCGTAGCGACACCGTCACAAAGCCAACAAAACCCATGCTGGAGGCAATGTTCTCTGCCGAAGTAGGTGATGATGTATTTGAAGAAGATCCAACTGTTAAGAAGCTGGAACAAAAACTGGCTAAAATATTTAAGATGGAATCCGGGCTTTTTTGTCCATCCGGAACTATGTGCAACCAGATCGCAATAAGGATCCATACACAACCAGGGGATGAAATTATTTGTGACGAATCAGCACATATTTATAATTTTGAAGGGGGTGGCCCGGCTACTAATTCGGGCGCTTCTATTAAAGTGATAAAAGGCGCAAATGGGATCATTTCTCCGGAAGATATAAAATCAAATACCAGGTCTGTTGCAGATTGGTATGCCAGAAGTCGAATGGTCTTTATTGAAAACACTTGCAATATAACAGGTGGTAATTACTATAGACTTGAACAAATTAAGGCGCTCTCAGCGGTATGTAAGGAAAATGAACTAAAATTTCACCTTGATGGTGCCAGGATTTTCAACGCATTAGCAGAAACAAGAGATTCTCCACAGGATTTCGGTCAATACTTTGATTCTATTTCTATAGTTTTATCAAAGGGTTTAGGTTGTCCTGTTGGATCTGTCATTTTAGGAAATAAAGATTTTGTTAAAAAAGCACGGAAAACCCGGAAAATTTTAGGAGGAGGAATGCGACAAGTAGGTTATTTCGCGGCAGCCGGATTATATGCCCTGGATCATCACATCGACAGGCTAAAAGACGACCATCAAAGAGCGAGAGCTTTACAGGATATTTTAGTGGAAATTCCATTTGTAGAAGAAATTTTGCCTGTTTACACCAACATTGTCATATTTAAATTAAACAACACCATGAATAGTGAAGATTTTGAAAATAAATTATTAAAAGAAAACATCAAAGTAGTTCACCTGGACTCACGTACGATAAGGATGGTAACACATCTGGATTTTGATGATGAGATGCTTGAAAGGGTTTCTGAGGTATTAAGAAGTTTATAGTGACCTTTGAAAAACCTACTAAATCTTGCCATTCACCCTGTTAGATAATAAATTAATCTAAAAATATCCACTACCATGAAAGCACTAATATTAATTTTAATTTTAATCGGATTACTTTTTATTGATTCTCTTTTTGCTCAAGGCAAAAAGGAAATGGACCTTGCAGATATTTTAGACGAGTGGGTGCTAAATGATGACTATAATCTGACTTTTGAGAATATCAGGATCATTGAAGATAGAGCCCGTGCCATTACCGGAATTACGCGGGATGGTCAACAAGCGTCTGTATGCCTCGCGCAGGAATATCTAAAACAAACCCACAGGGAAAAGCTCAAATATGATGATGAAGGTTACATCGAAATAAATAAATCAATCAGTTTTAAGAATTCAGAATCTGAAGACCAAGAACTTTCAGAGTTTTTTTTGAAGGGTATTGCAATCGATACCCTGAAAGTATTAGCCTCAAATCTAAATATTTTAAGAATGGAAAATGTTAAGATCAATTATCTGTTTATGGATGGATTTGTTGCGCGTGATCGTGCCGGCATTTCAACTGGAATGGCGCTTAGGCAAATTAATATATCCCAATGCTTTTTTAAGGGTGGGGTTAAAATTTTGAGCTTTGAAGTTGTAATGGCCTGGATTAAGGATTCTTATTTCGGTGATAATATCACAATTATGATAGGGTCAAAGCATGGGTTATCATTTAGTGGTAACAGAGATTATATACTTAAAGATCGGGTAATCAACTTATCCGATTTTCCCAAAAAAAACTTGCAGTGGGCATCAGAACAAGTGGTTCCAAAAGATTATAAGATGATACGGATGTATTCATCCGTAGATGAGTGGTATGGTATCAAGGAAAATTTCTTTCCCAATCACGAGGTTTTCATCGGAGCCAAAACCAATAATTTCTATTTGGATGATAATTTATTTGGGCACATTACTCTTCTCATAGAATTTAATTCCATCGTTTCAACCGGTAACCATTTAATTTATGGTTTCACTCCGAAATTTCAGCTTGCAGAAAAAGTAATTGATATTGAGTGGCCACAAATAAAAGACCGGTTTAGTATAAAAATTGACTCTTTTTATGTTCATCCGGCTCATGAAAAAATAATATCAGATTGGGCTTATTATAAAAAGGTATCCCGGTTTCTATACAGTTTGTCTAATAATTATAAACAAGCCGGTTTAATTCAGTACGCCAATGAGTGCCTGGTTTTGTTTAAGAATATTGAACTTGAACGATTAAAATTTATTTTCAAAAGCGAAGGTGGTTTTGAACATTATTTCAGGTGGAAACTGGCACAACTTCTTAAAATTTATGTTGACCACGGTACTAATCCTGCCAAAGCTATTACAGTTTCAATGTATGTGATTTTCATATTTGCCATTTTCTACTTTTTCTTCCCTTCTGAATGGGATGTAACCTCCAAAAGCAGGTTAATTAAAGACTTCAAAGACTTCACCCGGAAGAACAACAAAGGCTATTTCAGGCCATTTCTATCTATGCTATTGGGATTCATAATTTCTTTGATAAATGCCCTGACACTGTCTTTAAACTCTTTTACAACCCTTGGATTTGGCAGGATACCCACCAAAGGACTGGCCCGGTATGTATGCATTATCCAGGGATTTATTGGATGGTTCCTGCTGACTATCTTTACTGTTTCGTTGATTAATCAAGTGTTGGCTTAAATGTAGTTTGTTTGCGGAATTCTGTAAAAAATGCTAAATTTGAATAATTAAAATGAACATAATTTCGTAATTTGATTATTAGTGCTAAATAGATATATTATGTATTACATTTATTTATTTAAAATATTTCACCCTCACGGGTGATCACCCGAAGGGTGAGAAATTCCGATACGAAAATTATCTGTGATGAACCCCGAAGACAAAGATATAGATATAGAATTTACCGAGCTTGAGAAGCTCACCTCCGCTATAAAAGAGACGTACAATTACGATTTCACAAACTATGCAATGTCTTCTTTCAGAAGAAGGACATGGAGAATTTTAGAAAAATATGAGCTGGATTCTGTGGAGGTGTTAACAAAAAAAATTCAGGATGACATCAATTTTTTCAAAGAGGTGCTCTCAGAAATTACCGTTAGTGTTACCGAAATGTTCAGAGACCCATCCATGTGGCAAATACTGCGAGACGATGTAATTCCGGATATCATACAGAGACCAAAGATCATTAATATCTGGCATGCAGGATGTTGTACAGGAGAAGAGGTTGTTTCAATTGCCATATTATTAAAGGAAATGGAATTATTAGACTTTGCACGTATTACAGCTACTGATATTGACCACGTAATATTAGAAACAGCTTCAAAATGTACGCCTCCCTTGAGGCATATGGATATTTACATAAAAAATTATACGGAATTTTCAGGGAAAGCAAAATTAAGTGATTATTACAAAGAGGAGAATGGCCTGGCTAAGATGGACAGGTCTTTGATGGAAAAAGTAACATTTAAAGAACACGACCTTGTTGCCGGCAAACCCTTTTCAAAATTTGATCTCATTATTTGCAGGAATGTGATGATCTATTTTAACCAGAAATTACAAAATAACGTACTAAAATTATTACACCAAAGTTTAGAAATGAACGGATATCTGATCATAGGACAACAAGAGTCTTTGATATGGTGTGAAATAGCGAATAAATTCAGTGTAGTGAACTACAGGGAAAAAGTTTATAAAAAAATAGCAGAATAGCTGACCCCGAGTGGTAGAGACGTTGCATTGCAACGTCTCTACCACTCGGGGACAACTATTTGTACATTTCGAAAATATATTTAAATGAATACAAACAATAGTTATGAAGCAATCGTGATAGGCGGCTCTGCAGGGAGTTTTAAGATGGTATTGAAAATTTTAAATAAGATACCTGCCAACTTTAAGTTGCCCATTATCATGGTCTTACACCGCCTGAAGGATGTAAAGCATGGCTTTAAAGAAGCATTATCCATTAAATCAACCAAACCTGTTTATGAGCCTTCTGACAGTGAAGTTATTAAAAGTGGGAATGTGTACCTTGCTCCTGCAAATTATCATATAGTGGTTGAACCCGGTTTTAAATTTTTCCTTTCCAAAGGAAAAGTAGTGCACCACTCACGTCCGTCCATTGATATCACCTTTAATTCTGCCGCTAATGTTTATAAAAACAAACTGATAGGGATCTTGCTGTCAGGTGCTAATAAAGATGGTGCGTCGGGGATGAAAAAAATAAAAGACAAAGGCGGCTTAACTATCATACAGGACCCGGCTGAATGTTTGGTAGATACCATGCCTGTAGCGGCATTAAATGTAACAGAAATTGACCATATTTACAAAGTAAATGAAATCATTAAATTTTTGAACAGGTTATAAATTCCTATTTTCAATCAACCTTTTTATTTCTTGTTTAGTTTAAGAGTTTTTTTGCCTCTTTTTGAAAGTTCTCAGTTGAAATTACCTTAACACTCATTCAAAAATTCTCTTAAAGTTTTTCCCTTTTTCTTTCCTTTTTTAATTTCTTCTACTTCATCAAGGGCATTTGCAATTCCATTCAGAACCTTAATCTTGTTTTGCAGTTTTTCGTGTTCATTTTTAAATCTTTCCCAATTTTTCATTGGAATGACAACTGCTGTGTTATGTCCGTTCTGGTCAGTGATATATTTTAGTTGAAGTTCCATTTTAGTTGGTTTTTTGTAAATATAACGAATTTTATTAATTGTTAAAAATTTTTGAGTCAATAATTTTACGTTACTATTATAGAAAAGTTTTTTTCGTTCGCTCTTTAATCAGTTGTAGGTATTCTTTTTTCAATTCTTCTGCTAAAAAACAAATCTGAATAAATTCGATTATATTTTTTATAAATGAAAGCTTTTAAGCTACTTAGATGAATATACCATGATCACGGATATTCCCAAATTCATTCATTCTCACCTTACAATCATAAATTTGGTAATAGCATGCCTCCCTTCATTATTATCTACTTCCATAAAATACACTCCATTGCTCCAACCTTGAATAGAAATACTAGTAGTGTTTTGTTCGTTTACATCAATATTATTCACTTCAACACCTAACGCGTTTAAGACCCGAATTGAGATTATAGTAGATTCATTCCACTTTATCGTTACAAAATCCTGAGCAGGATTAGGGTAAATCTTCACCTCCAGGCCATTTTCGTTCAAATGATCAATTCCGGTTGAGCTAATTCTTCCTTTGATATCATATTTAGCAAAAAACTCCCAAATTTTAAATGAGGCATCAATGTCGTAGTTGGTAGTTCCAATTACTATGGGTGCCCCAGGCCAGGTGTGTGCTCCGTTAATTATTTTATAATGCTCTACTTCTACTCCGTTAATACCATTTTGATAGAGATGATGCTCTGCAGTACAACCATCTAATGTATCAATATCAGGCACATTAGTAACAATTGCAGGGGTATCGCACTGATTGAAACTCACCCAATAGCCGAGCGTATTATCAATAGATTCAATAGAGCCGGCTATGCCATTGTAGGGTACAGTAGGGTCTGCAGTTCCATGAATTTCCATCACCGGCATTGGATGCTGAGGGTTGCAGGACAGTGACTGGTTAAAATTCATGGTTCCGGTAACCGATGCAATAGCTGCAATACGATTACTCAGCTCGCAGGCCAACGTATAACTCATAAATCCACCATTAGACATGCCGGTGCTATAAACCCTGTTAAGATCAATATTATATTCTGAAGCAAGAGAATCTATCAATGCTCCAGTAAAACCGATATCATCAACGATACCGCCCCAATTAGCGTTCCAGTAAGGTTGTCCATTGATATCCAACGTACCCATTGGATGCACTAATAAAAAGCCCGCAGTGTCTGCAATCATGCGGAAGTCACCATAAAACATCTGCTGATTGGCATTGCTGGTATAACCATGGAAATTAATTACCAGAGGAGCTGGACTTCCAGGTGAATATGTTGCAGGTACATATAAAATATATGATCGTTGTAATCCATCATGTGTAATGGTGTCATTAATCGTTTGTTGACCGAGGCAGAGAGTCGCTGCTAAAGAAAAACAGATGAGAAATAGAGGGTTCATAGAATTTGAACAGATTTTATCTTTTGAACTTGAATTTAAAACCAACGTCTGCAATATACAAAAAGTAGTAAATCTGTATTTATTTATTGATTTCATATTGTAAGGATAAAAGAGCCTTTATTTTGCTCATTAAACCATTAATTTTTTATCCGCAATATATTCATCGTAATCCATTACTTTATCAATAATACCCTTAGGAGTAAGTTCAATAATTCTGTTACAAGCGGTATCAATTTCTCCCGAAATTGCCTTTAAAAGTGTTGATTTTCCCGAACCGTTTGCTCCTATCACTCCATAACAATTTCCTGCTGTAAATTTCATATTCACATCCTGGAACAACACTCTCTTACCAAATTGAATTCTTAAATCCGAAACTGTGATCATTTGAATAAATAGTTTTATAGCATTATACTATGTTGTAGGTAGTTCTCTTTTAATTAATTGTTCAAAACCCGGACTCATATAAAAAGCTTTGGTTTTTTTATTCGTTTGTATAATTTCCAAATATCCTTTGTTAACAAGTTCTGTTAAATCATTTCTCCCTGTCTGATTAGATACGTTAAGTCTGGTTTCAACTTCCTTTACAGTTAGTAATATATCAGGTTCCTCATAAATCCATTTTATTATCATTGCCTGGCGTTCATTAAGTCCTTTGATTCGTTGAAAGTGTATAAATCGTTTCTTCTCATTAATTTTTCTTTGAATATACTCTCTTAAACTTTCATAAGCTAAATTCATAGTTTTTAGCTTGTAATTAATAAAGTAAGTCAAGTCATTTTCATCTATTTCGCTATGGATGAATGATAAAGCATATTGAGTTTTGCTTTTTACGATTAGCCTTGAAATAGAAAGATATTCAGTCAACCAATAACCACTTCTAAGTAAGAACCAATAGAATAATGCTCTTGCACATCTTCCGTTTCCATCTACAAAAGGATGAATGAAACCGATCATGAAATGAATAATACACCCTTTAATAATTGGATGGATGAATTGATCATTGTTCTTTTCATTAAAGAAGGAAAATAACTCCTCCATTAGTTTTGGCACCTCTTTGTAATCAGGTGGAGTATGAATAATTTCACCGTCTGTTGCGTCAATTACATTTACGTCATTATTTTCTCTGTAAGCTCCTTCATCATTTGAGTCGTCTAATGTTCGACTTGTAATTAACTCATGAATTTCAAATAGCTTATCAATGGTTAAAGACTCATTTTGTATTTCAGCTATATGTTTAATTGTTAAGTAATTATTTACGATCATCTGCTCAGATTTATTTCTTGGTTTTTTACTTTTTCTGAGCATTTCTTTAGCTTTTTTCCTGGTAGTAACGGCTCCCTCAATTTGGCTTGAAGCAATTGCCTCTTCCATTATAGAACTAATCAGGTATCTTTTTTTATCCTCTTTTGGGATTACGCTTTTTGTTCCCAATTGACCTCCAATATTTAAATCGAATTCGTGAAGCTTTTTCTGAATAAAATCGGTTAAATTGAATTTGAAATTATATTTCCCAAATTTCAAATGCTTGGCATGAATCGCACGACTGAATTTGATTGCTGCCCATAGAATTTTTGCGTCCTTTTTTTGCTGCAGTTTTTGATATTTTACCTCATCCCAGTAAAGGTACCTTTCATTAATATTTTTTATTAATGACTGAAACGTACTATCCCTAAGCAGTTTAATTCCTTCATTAATGTATCTGTATTTCATCCAGCTAGCAGGGGGGTGTTCAGTTTTTCTCATTTCCTAAAATGTCCTAATTTATGAAAAATTTGGAAATAATGCAAAGATAGTGATTTTTCCTAAAATGTCCTGATTTTTAAATAATTTGGAAATAATGACGGTTTCTCTCTTTACTTTTGAATTACCGCAACGGGAGTCTGTACATCAACACCTGCAAGATATTAAAAAAGTATTTAGGATTTCTGTTTTTGGATTTAGAAAGTTAATAGTGAGAATTATAAACAGTGAGAGGTTAATGCACAGTCTGACGATTGGTATAAAGGGCGTTTTAATACCCTTTGTTTATCGTTTTCTAATGTTTTATCAATTTAACATACCCGGAACTCACGCCATTACTCAATTTTAAAACGTACACCCCTTTCATCATTTTTACTACGTTATCATCAAGTTCAATCATATGATCCCCTGCAAATTGATACTGATCAACCAAAATAGCTATTTTCTTACCCGGCAAATCAAAAATATTCAGCACAATATGTCCCGGCTCGTTCAACCGGTATGAAATAGTAATGCTTTCATCAAAAGGATTCGGATAAACCCGTAACCCGAAACCCGAAACCCGAAACTCATTTATAGCAGTGGGGTTTTGAAATACCTGCCCGTCAGAGGAAGTAATATTTGACAACAGGCCTGCACCGTTTTCGGCCTTCACAGAAAAATAATAGGACTGCCCAACGATCAGGGTTAAGCCGGTATCTGTCAAAGTAACTATACCATTATCTGTCCAGCCAACGATGTCGCTGTCTCCGGGCATAGTACCTATGGCATACCGGTATTTTGCTATACCTGAATTGGTGTCGGTTGAAGGGGCCCAGTTAGCGGTAAGCTCCCCGGCAATGTAGGTGGTATCAATATCGGCAGCAGCGCCATCGTTAATAGCAGCAATGTCAGCAGGTGTAGTCCAGTCTATGTTTACACTTAATCCGGCAGGGGCAGACCAATTTTCTGCCGAATCTTTCACAATAGAGACTATTTTACAGGATGGTGTGGCCGGGCCTGCATTTTGAAACCTGATGTCATTGGCAGCTGCAGAGCCAAGGGTGATCAATTCGGAATTGGCCCTAACTTTATATACTTTCAGGTCATCATACATCACGTTGGCATTGCCTGTTCTCAATGATATATAACTTCCGGTAGAATATGGTGAAGGATCAATCCACGAAGATACGAGTTGATCATCACGATACCCCTTTATTTCCCCTGTGGCAGGATTAAAGATCACCTTAAAGTCATACCACACACCGGGGTCTAAAATACAGGGGTCATTGGTTTGAATGGCCCAGGTATCATTTGTTACTTTATAGATCTGGCATTTATCCTGGTCAACGCGGTAGTACACGAAATATGAATTTCCCCTGTTGGGCAGCGAGCCGTCATCAGAGAAGAAATGAATGCCGCTTCTCCGGTTAACACCTGAGCCGTTCATGTTTGCCTGCCAGTGGTACAAATATATTTGTGTAGAACCCTGAGCTAATGAAGCATAAATATTGGTATTTCCCTGGCTTTCATCCGTTTGATGAATGGCGCCTGAATTGATCACCCAGATACCGGCAGTATCCGTCCAATCCGGGTGAATGGCAATGTCAAAATGGTCATTAAAGAAACCATTATTGTCATTGGCTCTCCATTCAACGCCATTGAGATCAAGCGCCTGGTAAAATTGCAGATCAAGGCCG
The DNA here is from genome assembly GCA_019456305.1 of Cytophagales bacterium. NCBI lineage: Bacteria > Pseudomonadati > Bacteroidota > Cytophagia > Cytophagales > Cytophagales bacterium. Next base: position 28,562 of record VRUD01000012.1, read on the forward strand.
CTGCCTCCGGGATTATCTGCATCCGTAAACGTTGCCATGAAATCGGTTGTTTCAAAAAAACCCGGATTACTGATTGATGTGGCGGGAGGCAAAAAGTCAACAGAGTCTAAATTGCAGCTCCAAATGGCATCCCAACCCGGGTTTACTGCTGAACCATCTGATGTAAACCTGAAGGTAATATCACCGCCCGAAGAAACGATGGTACCGGGCGAATTGGTACCGGTGAAAGGACTTCCGGGAATTTGTGGCGAGGCTGTACCTGGGCCGTCATGTATATATAAATAATCCCAATTCAATTCAATATCAAAAAAAGTAAAGGACACAGTGATTGAAGCAGCGCCAGCAGGAGAAATGGTAAATAGATGGTCTTCATTATTGAAATAGGTTCCCAATTCACCGCCTGAATCTCTGAATAAACCCGAGCATAATGTTGTTGTTTGTGATTGGGCAGCAGGCGTGTTAAAGGAGGAACCACCAAAGCCGGAAGAATCAGCTACACACAATGTAGAAACCTGCCAGTAATAAATGGCATTGGAGGCAAGGCCTGTCAGGGTATAATTATTGGATGAAACATTTACGTAAGTCCAGGAGGCATCAAGATTTCGTTTGTATTTTAAAAGATACCCCAATGCACCTGCCACAGTGTCCCAGGTCAGGTCTGTGGTAAAAGCAGCCATATTACTTTCAGTGAGGTTGGTCGGTAGAGGACATGCCAGGGGAATCGTGTCTGATGTCCAGGCAGCTTCCCAGCCGGGATTGTTGGTGTTGCAGTCCGAACGAAATTCGATCAAAAAAGAGCCGCTTTGTGCAGTGATCGTCCCGGGTGAATTGGTGCCGGTATAAACGCCTGTCAGCGGATCATCTACCGTGGTTCCGTCATAAATATACAAGTAATCCCAGTCTGTTTCCAGGTCAAAAGAAAGGTAGGTTAGAGTCACCGAAGCAGCTCCGGCCGGGCTGATCAGCCAGAAGGATCGTTCATCATCAGCATAATTGGAAGCCGGCCCTCCGCTGTCATAAAATGTGTCGGATGAGGCCGTGTAGGTAGTAACAACCATACTATCATTGATCAACTGGTAAAAATATTTCCAGTCCCAGTAAATACCCGGGTCGGTGTGCGTTTGATTTGGATAATGCTGGTGTCCCTTGATTTTAATACATCCCCCAAGCAGGCAGCTTGAGCTGCTGCCGGAACAGGCAGGCCCGGAATACGTTCTTAAAGGATTAATCCCGTAGTCATTGCAGATATCTTTTACAAGGTCTGCCGAAGCCTGGTACATTACCTGTGTGTACCAACCGGGCTGGCCGGCATATCCTTCATGCTCCAACCCAATGGTATATGGATTTTCTGAACCAACGTGCCAGCCTTTATCAACTTCGCAAACCATTTGCGTGATCTGTCCGTCTAAAGAACGTAATACGTAGTGAGCAGATACATTAGCAGCCGGATTCTGAAACCAGGAAATGGCTCCCGCATAAGATCCTTCAATATCGTGAATAACAACAGCAGAAATTAGTGTACCAGCCCTTGAAGAATAGTTGGAGGGGTCGGCCGGAACCCAAGTCACACCTGGATAATCTATGCACGGTTGATTTGGTGATTTGATCTTATATTGAATATTATCATCACCGGTAACCGTATTATTGTTGATCATTACTTCTTTGGAAGATAAGACACGGTAATTGTTCTTTCCAAAAACTTTTTGCAGGTTAATGTTATGATCCGGAATATTAAATGCTGAACAAAACTCACTATCATTCAATAAAGTCAATACTGAATAAATATGCGAATTAATTGCAAAATCATTAACCGTATTGTCATTCCGGGCAGGGCGAAAGCCAGTGGCTTTCGAGCCAGCCTGAGGGATGGAGCCAATGGGAATGGCTGAGCGAGGAATCTCCTTTGGATTTACCACCGAGTTCTCGGGGCGCGCGATTTTTGAATCCACGTGTAATTCACTCAACTCAACAATAATTGTGATATAATCCACTGGATTTGCAGTGTGAATATTTTTGGAGTTTATTAGTGACGAAAATGCCGCTGCATAAGCCAAAATATTCTGACGAGGGTCGTTGATAATATCCTCTACAGCTATTCCTGAAAGGTTTGAAACAAGCTCCAGGTTATTTCTAAAATATCCTTTACCATCCAGCACAAGCCCCATTACACCGTAGTAAGCAGGCAGACCTGTGCAGCTTAGAGCAGTCCCCCCTAAATCCCTCCTGCCACTATTCCTTACCGAATCGGTGAATGGGTGAATCGGTGAATCGGTGAATCGCTTCGTTTTCCTGTTCTCCGTTTCTCCGATTCTCCGGTTCTCCGATTCAGGGGGGCTTGGAGTTAGAGGGGGGAGGGAGGGGCTGGCAGGGATAATATGCCTGATTCGGGTATTGGTATAGGCAATGGCTTCTAATAATCCCCCGGGTATGTCGGGATAATTAAGATATGCTTCCTGAAAATAATTTTTGTATTGTGTATCGGGTGCAACTGAAGGAGCAGCCCCCATTGAGCGGATTGCTTGTGCAAAACACTCTCCGCTCCAACCAAAGCCATGTGTGTAGCAGGCAAACAACTGGTTTATGAACAATAATAAAAGTAGTAAGATTTTTTGTACCATAGGATAATTTTTGTTTAAATGACTATCCGCCTTTATAAACAATATTAGTCCCGTAGGGACGACCTGTTTGTAGAAAAAATGTCAATACAGCAATAAGCTCCGTAGGAGCGACCTGTTAAAACTTTTGTTTATCTTTGCGGATAGTCATTTTTGTTTATTTTACAAAAATATAAAAAATCAGGCTTATATACAAAATTTTTATTGAAATGAAAAAGATCACCTGTCTTTTACTATTAGTAAGTTTCTTTGCCTGCAACCCAAACCGTATTTACAATGAATACGAAGGAATCCCTGGTATGGTCTGGGAAAGCAGTAATAAACTTAACTTTGAAGTGGAGATTGAAGATACAATTTCTACCCATAAATTAATTATTGCCATAAGCCATGGAACCTATTATATTTTCAACAATCTGATCATTAACGTGACGACCACTACCCCCTCCGGCCGGCAAAATGAAAAAAGATATGAGTTGCAATTAAAAGATGAAAATGGTGACTGGAAAGCCTTAGGCGCTGGCGATTATTGGGATATTGAGATACAGGTTGAGGAAGGTATCAGGTTTTATGAAACAGGAACCTACAAATTTGAAATAGAACAGCTTGTAGCTGACCAATTACCGATGGTGATGGAGGTGGGGTTGATCATAGAAAAGGAAGATTGTAGCCCGGATTGTTGAGCTTCAGCGAAATCACCCCGCCTATCCCGATCCTATCGGGGAGTACTCGGGGGGGGGGATCCCGGGTACTCGGATGAAACGATTAGGCAATTTATATTTTAAAGACCCTGTTTAAATTAACGACTTCACCTAACCCCCTCTCCACTAACGTGGAGAGGGGGAACTTTGAAGGGTAGAACATAAAATATTGAATACATCTATTATAATCAAGACTGCAGAGGAACAAAAAAAGAAATTAGAAAAAACTCCCCCTCTCCACGTTAGTGGAGAGGGGGCCGGGGGGTGAGGTGAACGGTATAACAAACTGGTGCTCCCGCTTTTGTTCAGTTTTTTGCGTACAATATGCCCCAAATATAAGCCGAAACACCCAAGAATATATCTTTGATAGCAACTAACTTACTGATATTCAATAACTTACAATTTAAAGTAAAGAGGGGTGACGAAAACAGGAATAGAATAACATTTTAAATTGACTTCAAAAAAATATCGAATATCAAACACCGAATAATGAATGTAAAATTTGACATTGGTTATTCAATGGTCATTGGTATAGCGCCATCCACTGGATGACGGAAAGTTGGTTAACTTAATCACCTATCCTAACACATCTCATTGAGGCGGAAGCGTGGTGAAAACCTTCATAGGGAAAAGTAATTGTTTCATTTTTTTCCCGTAATGCAATACTGTAAATTAAAGGGTAGTAATGATCTGGTGTAGGATGCGCTAATTTTGAAATTTTGCCCCAATCGCGATAATCAATCAGGGCCTGGTAGTTGCCATCAAGCAAAGCATCTTTTATTTTTTCATCAAACTCTACTGCCCAATCAAAGGGCTTGGCATTTATATCTGAAAAATCAAATATGCTTAAATTATGAGTAATGTTACCGCTTCCTATAATTAATACTCCTTTTTTCCGGAGGGACGCTAATTCCCTTGCGAGGTCATAATGATATTGAGCAGGTTTGTAATAATCAATGCTCATTTGAAAAAGAGGTATATCCGCTTTAGGATATAATCGCCTCAAAATCGCCCAGGTACCATGGTCGTAGCCCCAATCGGTATCCCATTTTACCTCCGTCTTTTTCACAAGGGATTGTACTTCCTTTGCCAATGCCGGTGAGCCGTGAGAAGAATATTTCACTTTATAGAGTTCCTGCGGAAAACCGGAGAAATCATAGATCATTTTTGGGTTGACAGAACCATTCACATAAGTGCCTCTTGTCAGCCAATGTGCTGAGATACAGAGTATCGCTTTGGGAGTCGGTATCCGGGCTGCTAACTTTCCAAGACTTTTTGTAAAATCATTGTCCTCAATGGCATTCATAGGCGACCCGTGCCCACAAAACAAAACAGGCATTTTTTCATCTGATTCGGGTAATTCCTTTAAAGATTTAGCGAAAGATGACAATTTTATTGTTCCCATTGCTAAGGTTCCTAACCCAATTGCTTTTAAAAATTCTATGCGATTCATAATTGATCTTTATTCATAGTTTTAAGAATTTTCAGTGCTTCATCAATATGTTGCTGGGGATTTAACTGAGAATCAAAAATGTGGCGGATAATTCCTTGCTTATCAATTATATAAGTCACCCTCCCTGGAAAAAACCCTAATGTTTTAGTCACTCCATATCGTTTTCTAACTTTGCCTCCCTGATCACTCAGTAGAGTAAAAGGCAGGTCGTATTTTGCACAAAAATTTTTATGCGAATCTTCCGAATCTGAACTAATTCCAATTACCATTGCTCCTTGTTCGGTAAAGACTTCATAATTATCTCTGAAAGCTTTTGCCTCAATGGTGCACCCGGGGGTATCATCTTTGGGGTAAAAATAAAGTACTATATTTTTTGTGCCCGTTAAATCAGATAACCGTACGCTATTGCCATGTTGGTCAGGAAGTTCAAAATCCGGTGCTTTATCTTCTGTTTCCGTTTTCATATTTATAATTTCTTTGCTTCTATGGTGAAGCTTACAACGGCTTCATCATCCACCCCCATCCCGCCATAATCATCCAGGTGGAAATCTTTTCTGTCAATTGTAACTTTACCCGAAAACTTCGCTACCATGGTTCCGTTCTTTTCCTCCAAACCGTTGTAATTAAATGGAACTTCAACGGTTTTGGTAACATCTTTAATGGTCAGATCCCCTTTTGCGATATACCCTTTATCCACCTGGCTAATACGACTGCCTTTAAAAGTAATTGAAGAATATTTTTCAACATCAAAAAAATCATCGCTTTTCAGGTGATTATCCCGCTTTTTTATACCTGTATTTATCGTTCCGGGCTTTAAAAACAATTCAATAATTGACTCGCTGATATTTTTTGCAATAACAACTTGTCCCTTCAGCCCTCCCATTGTACCCTTGACATTCATTACCCACATGTTTCCGATTTTAAAACCGATGGTTGAATTGCTGGCATCAATTCCCCATGTACCAACTGCCTCTGACAGATCAGGATTGTCCTGGTATGCGATACCGGAATTTATATCTTTACTCCAATTAAAAGTAAATGCAGCAAGGCACAGAATTACGAAACCTGCTAAGCAAAATATCAGGCTTGTGCGATTCCATTGTGTAAATGTTTTTTTCATCTTGCAAATAAACAAAATATTTGAAGAAGTATGATAAGGAAGTGTAAAATATTCTATATATGATTACTCATTTATTCTTTTATTCCATTATTATTTTCCCGGTTTTAATAATTTGCCTTTCGTTTTGCAATTTGAAGAAATACATTCCAATGGCGAGGTTTTCTCTTGTAATTTTAAATTTATTTGTCGTAATACCCTCTAATCGTTTTACTTCCCTGCCAAATAGATCGTAGAGAAAAAATGAAACCGGCCCGGTATTGTCCGGCACACCTGAAATGGCAATAGTGGCTGAAGTGCTGATCGGATTTGGATACACTTCAATACTACCCTGAGTAATTGCAAAAGGGTCATCATTGATCCCAACGCTCTGGTCAAAAAACAGCGCACCCATATCCGCTCTTGAACCATCGGGGTCATTCGGGCTGTTAAGGTCACCAGCATCAATGCAGGGTGAGGCGGACTGCAAGTTATAATCAAAATTGTTGGTATCTGCAAAAACAGGATTTAGATCCATGTTGCCCGTTCCAGTCCATCCACCTTCTATATTGCTGTATGATATTATTACGGTATTATTTACAGTATCTATTATGAATATACTTTGGCTGTTATTCCCCCATATTATTGTATTGGTGATAGTTACTGACGAGGTATCCCGGATTAATATTCCATTTCCGTTATATACAACTGTGTTGTTGACCACTTTGGCAGAGGTATTAACTAAATCAATACCGTGTGGTGAATCACCCCATGAACCTGTTATTAAGTTATACGCTATATAGGGTTCACCGCCTTTACAAGCGACACCGCCTCCAATAAAGTTGTAACCACCCCCATTATAGATAATATTATTCCTTGTGATGACAGCAGACGAATTTTCACAATAAATACCACCTCCGTATGCAAAAGATACAGTATTTGAATCAATTAAATTATGATTTATAGTTGGAGAGGAGTTAATACAGGATACGCCTCCACCTGAACCATTCAGCCAACTTGCCCCCAATCCGTTTCTTATTGTAAATCCGGTTATCATTGCTGTTGTGTCTTCTCCATTTTTAAAGGTGACTACACTACTGCTATCCCTGCCATCAATTATAGTTTGACTTATGTAAGATTTATCACCTGTTGTTAGAAAAAGGGAGCCTACGATTATATTCTTGCCGGTAAAATCGATGTTTTCAAAGTAAGTACCGGGTGAAACAAGAACCGTGTCCCCGGCAGTTGCAGCGTCAATACCTTGCTGAATTGTCGGGTAATCATTTGGTATGGAAATGATATTTGCGTAGCCGTAACCTGATAGCAGAATAAGCGCTACCAATTTGGCCACAAAACTATTTTTAATACTTATTTTGGAGTTCATGGCTTTAGGTTTTAGTTTTTTTAAAGAAAGACGTTTGGCGAACCTGGAGGGATTCGAACCCCCAACCTGCACATCCGTAGTGTGCTGCTCTATCCAGTTAAGCTACAGGTCCGATTCATTTGTTGATTTGTTGATTTTGAGATTTAGTAATCTTGTAAAAAACAAAGTTAGATAATTATATGCTAAAAAAACAAAATCAGTCATAAACCGGTAAATTATTATTATATTTGCCCGCAAATACAAGAGAAACTAAAATCTAATAAAATGAAAAATCTAAAATTATCTTTACTAGCCTTAACTTGCTTTGTAAATTATTCATTTGCTCAGAATAATAAACCAGCTACTCCCACGGGTAGTACCAAAAAACCCGATATACCAGGTAATCTTATTTTTGATATCGGTTTTAATCAATGGGCCAATGTTCCTGAAGATATTGAGCTGAACATCTGGAAATCAAAGGGTTTGAACATTTATTATATGTACGAAATAGAGTTAGGTACTGAAAAGCTTACTTTTAATCCGGGTTTCGGTGTGGGATTGGACAATTATAATTTTGAAAAAGAAAACACTTTGATCTATAAAGGTATAGATACGCTGGATAATAAAATACTAATATTTTCTAATGATACTTTCAACACTGATCGTACCTATAAAAAATCCAAATTATCAGTAAATTATATTGACATACCTATAGAATTTATGTACAGAAGTCATAAAGAAAAGAAAAAAGCATTTATGTTCGCACTGGGCGGTAAGATTGGTTTGCTTATCCAGGCACATACCAAAGTGAAATATAAGAAAGACGGTGAAACTATCAAAGAAAAATTACATAGTAATTTTTTCATAGAACCCTTCAGATATGGTGTTACCACCAGGATAGGTTATGGGGGGCTGAACCTGTTTGGTTATTACAGCCTGTCAAAAATGTTTAAGAAAGATAAAGCCCCTGAGATGACGCCATTAATGCTTGGATTTACTTTAATGATTTAGGATGGTGGAATTTCTTTGATTAGTTCTTTATTAAAAAAAGATATATAAAAGTTGGATATTATAAAATATAATAGTATATTTGGGCTTTCAAAAGTTCATCCCTTGCTAGTCGGGATTAAGGGGGATGGAGCGAAAGGTTCCTTTCGGGACATGCTTAACGATAATTTTTGATGGGCTTTTCACAAATAATACAGTTTCTCGGAAAAAGAAAGTAATTGATGAAATTTAGTTACTAATAAAAAGCACCAACTTTTGTCTATTAGACCATAATTTTATTACTTATTTATTTTTCACCTTTCACTTTTTAATTTTTCTTACAATGAACAACACACTTGTAGAAGATACTATTTATACTTACAATGATCTGACTTTTTTACCGGACGGAAATTATGAAATTATTAATGGAAAACATATAGATATGTCACCTGCTGGCTTTTTACACGGAAATTTTGAAAGTATTTTTTCCGATTTATTACGAAAACATTTTGGGAAAAAGGGGTATGTTGCAGTAGGAGAAATTGGCATAGTGATCAGTAAAGCGCCCTTTACCCTCAGAGCTGCTGATGTAGTTTACATTAGTAAAGAGACGTATCCCCGGAAACCAGTGGGGATGCTTGAAATACCCCCTGATCTGGTTATTGAAATCATATATGAAAGCAGGAAGGGAATTGAGGAAAAGGTCAATGATTATTTATCAATAGGGGTAAAAAGAATTATTGTTACAGATATTCCAAATTCCACTGTCACAATATATCAACACGGCAATAATACGCCTGAATATTATACTTTTGAAGATGAATTTGAACTTTTTGACGGTGTAAAAATAATAATGAATAAAATAATATAATTATTATGATATTTCGAACAACTATATACAGCAGCTCTTATAAATTCTTGAAGATATTGCTGATGATGATCCTATTTTCTTCTACCTGTTTTTTCTCCTCTCTCCTTTGGAGAGGGACCGGGGGTCAGGCTTTTGCCCAGGTATCAAATGAAAAAAAAACAGTAGTAAAACAGTCTGTAAATCAATTATCCAAAGAGCTTGAAGGAACCTGGCAAATACAGGTGATCAATTCCCGGAAAATGCCTGCTATACCTATCCAGGTTGTTGAAACAATTGAACAAAGAAGATTGGATAATGATACTTCTTATTATTATTTAGATCCCGATATTAGGATAATGATATTACCAAGAAAGGTCATTTCAAATAAAAACTTTCAAAAGTTAGAAAAAATTACCTATATTAGCATAGATTAGGATAATTTTCAACAGACAATTATGAATTTAAAAACCTTCATTGTCTTATTCGTATTTTACAACTGGTTTACCGGTAATTTATTCGCCCAATCAAATGATTGTGCAACTGCCACACCAATAGACCTTTCTACCGGTTCTGCTTGCGTTACAGGAACTACTGTTGGCGCTACCAGTGATAATATTTTATACGGGGGTTGTAATACTTCAGCAGTTAACGAAGTTTGGTATACTTTTGTAACTAATGGAACGGTTAATGATTTTACAGTCACTCCCGCAACTTTAACTAACTCGATGATCGTAGTAGACGGTACCGGGTGTATTGATGGTGTATTTCAAACTTGTGCAGCAGTTATGGGAAGCAGTACAGTAACTGATTCCTGGAGCTTCCCTCCGGGTACACAGGTTTGGATAGCTGTAGCAAGTAATCAAGGTACGGAAGGGATTTTTGACCTATGCATCACCTCATCAACTCCCCCACCTGCTCCAGGAAAAACCTGTGCTACAGCTACGCTGATTTGTGATAAAACTCCTTTTAGTCTCACAAGCACGCCTATGGGTTCAAGTGGCCTACAACCTTCATGTTTTTTAAATGCTGTTCAACAGGATGTCTGGTATCAGTTTACCGTTGGTCAAACCGGTACTTTGGAATGGCTCGCTACACTTGTTGGTGGTCAGGCTGAATATGACTGGGCAATTTTTGATATTACTATGGGCTGCCCCGGTATTGAAGTTTCCTGCAACTATAATTTTGCAACTGGCAACAGCGGGAGTGTAGGAATGCAGTCAGGTGTCATGGGCTGCCCCCCGGCTATGGGTTCACCGTCAATTAAGGAAAAATGTCAACCCATCACAGTTACTGCAGGAAATACATACGTGATCTTAATTGACAACTGGTCTGCAAATGGCGTAGGCTTTGACTTCACCTGGGGCGGAACTTTTGAAATGGCGCCCACTTCCGCTTTAATAGTTTCACCTGATACAGGATGCGGCTCAGTTACGGCATGCTTTACGAATAACAGTGTTGGTGCAACGAGCTATGACTGGAATTTTGGTGACGGCTCTATGAATTCTACTGCCTTTACTCCGCCTTGTCATACCTATTCTACACCGGGAACGTACTTAATTTCCTTAACCACTACCTCAGCTTCGGGTTGTACAGACGTCTCTTCTGCGTCCGTACAGGTATTCCAGGGGCCTACTTCCATTTTTACTGCTTCCCCATCACCAATCTGTATAGGCGATACCGCTATCATCACCTATGCCGGCAACGCAACACCAGGGGCAACCTATACATGGAATTTTGCTGGCGGTACCATTATCACCGGTACAGGACAAGGGCCTTATGCAATTGGTTGGTCCACATCAGGAGTAAAAAATATTACGCTGCAGGTTACAGAAAACGGGTGTCTATCTACAATTACCACTATTTCAATAACCGTAACGCCCGCACCAACCTCAACGTTTACCGCTACAACGCCACTTTGTTTTGGTGATTCCTCTGTGGTCACTTATACCGGCACAGCGGGTGTTGGCGCTGCGTATAACTGGGACTTTGACGGAGGGATTATCCTCTCAGGAACCGGACAGGGGCCCTATCAAATTAGTTGGTCTACTTCGGGTATAAAAAATATTACCCTTTATGTTATTGAGAATGGGTGTTCTTCTGATACTACTACAATATCGGTTACAACACCGGCTCCCCTTACCCTAACGCTTTCTAAAACTGATGTAACCTGCTTTGGCGCCTGTAATGGCACTGCTTCTGCTTCAGCAGTTACCGGGGGTACCTCCCCCTATACATATCTTTGGGATGATCCATTATCACAAACTACAGTTACTGCTACAGGTTTATGTGCAGGAACCTATGCCGTTACAGTAACCGATGCTAATGGATGTACAATTACCTGTGGCGGCTTTTTATTAACTTGTTTTGAAATTACAAGCATTTTGGTTGATGTATGCACAGCAGGTAACGAAGGAGAACAGGAAATGTTTGCATTTCAGGTTGGGAGCAGTTCATTGAATACTGCTGATATGAGCGTTGTCTGGCCCAATAATTCCTGGAAGGGTGTATGTACTGACCCGGTCTTTGTGGCTGATGCAAACAGCACCATTACCGGTGGCGGGTACCTGGTAGAACCACCGGGCGGTATCATACCTGCCGGTGCTTCGGTAATTATGGTTACAAGCACGGCCTTTAATACTTCTTTTGCCAGCTTTGTGGATCTCAGCGATACGGTTTATATCATATTCCAGTGTGCAGGCAGTCTGACTGGCCATTTTGCCAACTATTCAGCAGGAGGCGGAACCAGAACATTAACCGTTACTTTTGCCGGCTGTGGCGCTGATATTGTTTCTTATGAAAGGGATTTGCTTAGTTCATCAAATGGAGCAGCCGTTAACTATGATTTTGCAGGAAATCCTACTTATTTCAACAACGGTTGTACCGCACCTTTTGATAACTTTGCTGCAACACTTTGCGTTATCGTTTCTGAACCAGCTCCAATATCCTTATCCACCACTACATCCCCCACCACCTGTGCCGGTGACTGTGACGGATCTGCTACGGTAGTTGTTGATTCAGGCGGTACGCCCGGTTTTACTTATTCATGGAATGATCTTGGTTCACAGACTACTGCTACTGCCACAGGACTATGTGCCGGTATTTTTACAGTGGTGGTTACAGATGCCAATGGATGCACGGCAACTGCAACTGACACAGTGAATGATGGCCCGCTTGCTTTAGCCGGATTTACCTACAATGGAAATCAATGTTTAACCGGCAACAACTTTATTTTTACGAATACGGGAACGCCTCCTGGACCTGGGATAAGCTATACCTGGAGTTTTGGAGATATGGGTACAAACACATTAGAAAATCCCACCCATACTTATGCTGATACCGGAAGCTATACCGTTATACAAACAGTGACCAATGGAGTTTGTTCTGCTGTTTTCTCAATAGTCATAACGGTTTTTCCTGAACCAACAGCTTCTATTGCCGGAACCAATGTTACCTGTAATGGAGTTTGTAACGGTGCAGCAGACCTTACAGTTACAGGAGGAACAGGGCCATATACCTGGCTGTGGAGCCCTGGTGGAGAAATTACCGAAGATCTGATAGGATTATGTCCCGGAACTTATGATGTCACCGTTACTGATGTGAATGGCTGCCAGGACAGCGCTGTAATTGTGATTACAGAACCGCCTTTATTATCCTTGTTAATTTCAAAAACCGACCTTATCTGCAATGCCGTATGTAACGGAACGGCTGACCTAACCGTTACAGGAGGTACTACACCTTATACATATTTGTGGTCGCATGGTCCAACAACCCAGGATGTAACCGGGCTTTGTGCCGGTACCTACCAGGTTGTTGTTACCGATTCGAATGGCTGCCAGGATTCTATTTCTGTAGTAATTACGGAGCCCACAGCATTATCACTATCCGTTTCCGGAACCAACCTTATTTGTAATGGCATGTGTGATGGTGCAGCAGATCTCACTGTTATAGGCGGTACTACCCCTTATACTTATGCGTGGTCGCATGGCCCTGCAACCCAAGATGTAACGAGTCTTTGTGCAGGTACTTACGAGGTGATTGTAACTGATTCCAATAGCTGTCAGGATTCCATTGATGTTATTATAACTGAACCTCCCCTTCTCACAGTTGCTGCTACAAGCACCGATCTGCTTTGTAATGGAGTATGTGATGGCACTGCTTCTGCTGCCGTTTCGGGTGGAACAAGTCCCTACACCTACCAATGGGATGATCCTGCAGGTCAAACTACCGCAATTGCTGATAGCCTGTGTGCAGGAACATACCAGGTAGTGGTTACCGATACCAATGGCTGCCAGGATTCTGCAACTGTTATTATCAACCAACCTCCTGTTTTAAGTACACTCATTATTGGCGACAGTCTAAATTGTAATGGTGTGTGCGATGGTGCGGCAGATCTGACCGTTGTCGGTGGAACGCCACCCTATACCTATTTATGGTCAAACCTTGAAACTACCCAGGATATATCCGGTTTATGTGCAGGTCTGCATACTGTTGATGTTTTTGATGTGAATGGGTGCAATATGTTTGATGCTATAGTCATCGGTGAACCTCCTTTGCTAACGGCAAGCATTGTTGATTCAAATGTCAGTTGTAATGGAGTTTGTGATGGCGCTGCAGATGTGACCGTTTCAGGCGGCATACCCTCGTATTCCCACTCCTGGTCAAACCTTCAAACCACCGAAGATATAACGGCTTTATGTGCCGGTACTTATGCTGATACCATAAGGGATGCCAATGGATGTACGGTGATCGTAAGTACAGTGATCAGCGAACCTACAGCACTTGCAACCTTAATAGCAGGTACGGATATTACTTGTAATGGTGTCTGTGACGGTGCTGCCGACTTAACCGTTACCGGTGGTACTACACCCTATACCTTTTCGTGGTCAAATGGACCTACAACTGAAGATATTTCGGTGTTGTGTGCCGACACATTTAATCTTGCCGTCACAGATTCCAACGGATGTACCATTTCAGATTTGGTGATCATAAATGAGCCTCCGGTTCTTTTAACAACCATTTCCGGAACAAATGTCACTTGTAATGGAGCTTGTAACGGATCGGCAGACCTTACTGTTACCGGAGGCACACCCGGCTATTCTTATTTGTGGAGCCCCGGTGGAGAAACTTCGCAAGACCTGATGGGAGGCTTGTGTCTCGGTACCTATGATGTAACCGTTACCGATTTGAATGGCTGCCAGGATAGCGCCACAGTGATCATTACCGAACCTTTGGTTCTTTCAACTGCCGTTGCCGGAACTAATGTTAGTTGTAATGGATTTTGTAATGGATCGGCAGACCTGACCGTTACAGGCGGCACACTGCCTTATTTGTTCTTATGGTCAAACCTTCAAACCACAGAAGATATTTCCGGCTTGTGTGCGGATACGTTTAGCGTTACGGTTACCGATTCCAATCTATGTACAGGTTCAGAAACTGTTATTATCACGGAACCCCCTCTGCTGACGGCTAATGTAGTTGGTACCAATATTAGCTGCAACAGCGTCTGTGACGGATCAGCAGACCTTACCGTTTCAGGGGGTACGCTGCCTTATTCCTATCTATGGTCCAATACTGATACTACAGAAGATATATCCGGTTTATGTCCGGGAACTTATAGCGTAACGGTCACGGATTCTAATGGATGTACAGCTTCAGACAGTGCAATTGTTATTGAGCCAACCCCTATTGCGCTTACCGTTTCAGGCACGGATGTAACCTGCAATGGCGCCTGTGACGGACAAGCAAGCGCCAGCGTCTCTGGCGGAACTACCCCTTATACTTACCAATGGAATGATCCATTTTTACAAACCACACCAACTGCTGATAGCTTGTGCGCAGGTACTTACCAGGCGCTCATAACCGATGCAAACGGCTGCCAGGATTCTGCAACCGCTGCCATCATTGAGCCTCCGGTATTAACTGCTTCTACCGCAGGAAATGATGCAAGCTGTAATGGCGTATGTGACGGTGATGCTACTGTAACTCCTTCAGGTGGTACATCACCCTATACCTATCAATGGGATGATCCCTCATTCCAGATAAACGACACGGCAACCGGTTTATGTGCGGATACAGTCAACGTAACAGTGACAGATTCCAACGGATGTACTTTTGATACAAGCTATACGGTAAATGAACCAGCTGCCATGACGCTAACCCCCGGTAGCGTAGATGCCACCTGCGGGATAGCAAATGGAGAGGCATCAGTGTTCGTTTCAGGCGGTACGAGCCCTTATACCTATTTGTGGTCACCGGGTAGTCAAACTACCGATACGATTACAGGACTATCTGCAGGCGCCTATACGGTTGTGGTTACAGACGCAAATCTTTGCAGTGATTCAATAACCATATCCGTAAACGATGCCGGAGCTCCCACTGCCAGTATAGTAGATAGTATAAATGTTAGTTGTAATGGAGGCAATGATGGCAGCGCTACAGCGACAGGTTCTGGTGGTGTGAGACCCTTCACCTGGTCTTGGTCACCTCCTGCTGTAAGTACTGATTCATTTGCTACAGGTTTACAAGCCGGAACTTACACAATAACCATCACTGATGATTTAGTATGCGTAGCCACAGCAACAGTAACCATATCAGAACCACTTGTCCTGATAGCTTCCATTACTTCAAATGTGCCGGTGGCTTGTAATGGTGATAGTACAGGCAGCGCTACAGTTTCTGTTTCCGGTGGTACACCGGGTTATACCTATTCCTGGTCGCCTTACGGTGGAACGGGATCCATTGCCGTAAACTTGATTGCAGGAACTTATACGGTTACCGTTACCGATACAAACGGATGTGATACAACCGCCTCTGTTACCATCAGCGAACCTCCCCCTCTTACAACAGCTATTACAGATACAAGTGTAAGCTGTAACGGTACCTGTGACGGTGCAGCCGATCTGACCGTTACCGGAGGAACTTTTCCTTATATATTTTCATGGTCCAATACAGCTACTACTGAAGATATAGCCGGTTTATGCGCTGATACTTTTTATATTTTGGTTACCGATCTTAATTTATGTACTATATCAGACAGCGTGATCATCACTGAACCTGATTCACTTATTGCCGGCATAGCCGGTACGAATGTGAGTTGTAAAGACTCTTGTAATGGTGCAGCAGATCTAACGGTTTCAGGAGGCACACTTCCCTATTCCTGGTTATGGTCAACTTCAGATATAATTGAAGACCTGGCCGGCTTATGTGCAGCTACTTATAGTGTTACTGTTACGGATTCCAACGGATGCACCGTTTCGGAAAGCATCATTATCAGTGAACCTGGCGTACTTGCCACCGGCATTACAGACACGAATGTGAGTTGTTTCGGAGCTTGTGACGGGTCAGCAGATCTGACAGTGGCAGGCGGCACCTCGCCTTATACATACCTCTGGTCAAACGGATTTACAACCCAGGATATTTCAGCATTGTGCCCTGATACTTTTATCGTAACCGTTACCGATACCAATTTATGTACAATATCAGATACTGCGATCATTACACAACCTAACGTACTTACCGCAGCCATAGCCGGAACAAATGTAAGTTGTAACTTAGCTTGTGACGGTACAGCAATCCTGACTGTAACGGGTGGCACACTGCCAACTACTTTTTTATGGTCAAACGGAGCAGGAACGAAGGATGTTTTTAGCTTATGTGCCGATACTTACAACGTTACGGTTACCGATGCCAATGGTTGTACTGCTGCGGATACGGTGATCATCTCTGAACCTTTAGCGCTTACTGCATCCATAGCAGGAACAAATGTAAGCTGTAACAGCGCCTGTGATGGTGTGGCTGACCTGACCGTTACAGGTGGTACAGCGCCTTATGATTACCTGTGGTCAAACCTTGCTACCATAGAAGACATATCCGGCTTATGTGCTGATACCTACAACGTTACCGTTACCGATACGAATGGATGTACAGCTTCAGATACTGTGATCATTACTGAACCATTGGCGCTAACCGCAGCCATAGCCGGAACAAATGTAAGTTGTAACGGAGATTGTAATGGTGCAGCAGACCTAACCGTTGCAGGCGGTATTTTACCCTATTCTTATTCATGGACAAGTGGAGATAGTATTGAAGATCTAATAAACTTATGTGCAAACGTTTATGATGTTACCGTTACCGATAGCAACGGATGCACGGTTATCACCGGCATTGTAATTAGTGAACCTGCTGCGCTTACTTCCAACATTGCAGGAACAGATCTTAGTTGTAATGGCGCCTGTGACGGAGCAGCGGATCTAAGCGTAATAGGCGGCGTCATTCCATACACTTATTCCTGGTCAAGTGGAGATTCTACAGAAGACCTGACCAATATTTGCGCTGACACTTTTATTGTTACTGTTACAGATTCCATTGGATGTACATTATCTGATACCATCATCATTACCGAACCTGCAATACTCATAGCAACCGATTCAGCTACGAATGCCAGTTGTAACGGAGGTTCTGACGGGGCAATTGATCTTACTGTTACCGGTGGTACGCTTACCTATACCTATGTATGGTGCCACGGGCCCACGAGCGAAGATGTAACCAACCTGATTGCCGGCAATTATTGTGTTACTGTGACAGATGGTAATGGGTGTACAGCTACAGATAGTGTAACCATCAGCGAACCCGATTCGTTAGTATTGACAACCTCAACGATTGACGCAAATTGCGGTCAGAATGACGGACAAGCTTCTGTGATCGTTACAGGCGGTGTTGTTCCATATTCTTACTCATGGAATACCTTTCCTGTGCAAGCAAATGATACTGCTTTTAACTTGCTATCAGGAATTTATACAGTTACGGTTACTGATTCCAATATTTGTACACAAACAGCCACTGTAACAATTAGTGATTTAGGTGGCGGTACGCCAACAATTACCTTGAATAAGAATGAAACCTGTTTTAATTTTCCTTGTGATGGGTCAGCCACTGTTACAATGACAGGGGGTACGCCTGGTTTTACTTATTTATGGGACAATTCAGATCCTGATTCTACTGCAACAACGTTATGTGCAGACACACATACAGTAACGGTGACTGATGCAGTGGGCTGTGTTTCTATTGCACAGGTGGTCATTACTAAACCAGATGCAATAAATATTAACATTTCTTCCTCTGGCGCTCTTTGTAATGGCGATAGTTCCGGTGTGGCAACAGCCACAGTTACAGGAGGCACGCCAGGATATACATATTCATGGACGTCTTACGGAGGGAATGATTCAATTGCCGACAGCTTGATTACCGGGGTTTATACGCTTGTTGTTTTGGATGCTGCCGGATGTTTTGCTGCGGGCGCTACAGTCATTGGTGAACCGCCTCCTTTAACTGCAACGGTTACAGTCACGAATGCTTCCTGTAATGGCTACTGTGATGGTTTAGCCACGGTAACACCCTTAGGAGGCACATTTCCTCCTTATTTCTATTTATGGTCAGATGGTCAGGATACTTCTACTGCTGTCGGCTTATGCGCAGCTACTTATTGTGTAACAGTTACAGACGCGAACAATTGTACATGGGATACCTGTGTTACTGTGAATGAGCCGCCTGCTATTGTGCTTACAACCGGCACAATAGATGCTACCTGTGACAGCAGCAATGGAGCAGCTTTTGTAAATATTGTTTCAGGGGGCATAGCTCCTTTCACATACCAGTGGAATGATGGGGGCTCACAAATAACTGATACTGCTACCGGTTTACCTTCAGGAACCTATACTGTGGTTGTTACAGATTCAACCGGCTGCCTGAATTCTGCTACTGTCGTAGTTATAGATGTAGGGTCTCCAACGGCTGCGATTATTTCAAGCGGGGATGCAAGCTGTTTTGGTTTATGTGACGGGTTTGCTGTTGTGAGTGCAGCAGGCGGGACTTCTCCATATACCTATTTATGGGATGACTCTAATTCAACCACCGGTGCGTCAACAGGGAATATTTTATGTGCCGGGTTTTATTCTGCTACTGTAGCGGATGTAAATGGCTGCAAAGCTTTTGATACGATCACGATCAGTGAGCCGGATTCTTTAATTGCTGCCTTTACTACGGTAGATGAGGGCTGCTACAATGCCTGTGACGGGCAAGCCACGGTAAGTGTAATCGGGGGGACAGCGCCTTTCAGCTATCTATGGATCAATGATCCTCTATTCCAGACCACTCCAACGGCAGACAGCTTATGTGGCGGCACCTATACGGTTCAAATTACTGATAGTAATGGCTGTATCTCTGCTGCTGATGTTACAGTTGCTGCTGCCCCCTTACTTGATATAGCGCCAATAATCACTACCGATGCTACTTGTGATTCTGCCAATGGTACTGCATCTGCTACTGTGATCGGTGGCGTTTTTCCTTATACTTATTTATGGGTAAATGGCAGTGGAGATACAGTATCCACTTCATCAATTGCTACGGGGCTGCCAGGAGGCGTATATACAATAACCGTTACAGATGCTACCGGATGTGATACTTCAGCGATTGCCAATGTGAATGACGAACCCATACCTACACTTTCACTAAATTCTATTGTTGATCTTACCTGTTTTGGAGATAGTAGCGGTTCAATAACGGTTTCCATAGCATCCGGAGGCGCTCCGCCTTTTAGCTTTAGCTGGGATAATGGAGATACAACAGCTACCGCTAACAATCTTACAGCAGGAACTCATATTGTTGTAGTAACAGATTCAAACGGCTGTATTGCATCTGCAGACACCACCCTTACAGAACCATCTCCTATTAACGCTGCCATTTCATCCCAAACTCCACCTACTTGTCCCGGAGCTTGTAATGGACTGGCTACGGTCAGTTCATCTGGCGGAACTACTCCATACACCTACCAATGGGATGATCCTTTAGCACAGACAACCGTAACTGCTGTTGGCTTATGTGCAGACACCCATATTGTATATGTATCAGATGCAAATGGCTGTCCGGGAGATAGCAGCACGGTAATACTTGTTGATCCGGATACCATTGTAATAACGCCTGTTTTAATTCAAAACATAAGTTGTAGTGGGTTTTGTGATGGGGTAATTACAGTTACCGTTTCAGGCGGTACTCCAAGCTATATTTCTTATTGGCCTGCTACAAATGATTCTGCACTTACTGCAACCAACTTGTGCCCTGGTACCTATACCGTATTGGTTACAGATGACAATAACTGCCTGGAATCTGATACTTTTTCAATCAGTCAACCACCTACCCTTGTGTTATCATTGGATACTTCATTGGCTGATACCTGCGGCAGGTCCAGTGGCATAGCTATGGTCAATACAAGCGGTGGAGCTTCTCCTTATTCTTATTCATGGAACACATTTCCGGTTCAAACCAATGATACTGCTACCGGTTTAGCAACCGGGACCTATACCGTAACGGTAACAGATACGAACGGATGTATGGACAGCATAAACGTAGTTGTTGATAATATTCCGGGCCCTGCTATTGACACTTTGCTCATTTTACAGCAAATAATTTGTACAGGCGATAGCAATGGAATCGTTACAGTTACCGTAAAGGAAGGCGCACCACCCTATACCTATAGCTGGTCACCAATAGCAGGGAGCGCTGATACTGTTTATGGTTTATATGGCGCTCAATGGTATGCGGTTACGGTTACAGATAATAATGGTTGCTTCACTGAGGATAGTATTTTGGTTCCCGAACCTGCTGCTTTAACTGCTAACATCACTAATTCTCCTGAAAGCTGCACCTTTGCCTGTAATGGTACTGCCATGGTTTCTATTTTAGGCGGAATACCTCCTTACACCTATCAGTGGAAGGATTCGCTTGGAATAATAATACCTGGAGAAACAAATTCAATTGTCACAAGCCTATGTGCCGGAACTTATGGTGTAACTGTGACAGATAGTATAGGATGTGTGACCAATTCAAGCGTTTCAATCTCATCGTCCGTTTTTTCTTCCGGTACAACTATTACCGATGTAAGCTGTAAAGGATTATGTGATGGCAGTGTTACGATATCTCCCAGTGGAGGAGGTAATGGCCCTTATCTTTACTTTTTTGACAGGGATAGTTTTGCTATCGCTTTAGCTGATACTACTGTGGTTGGTTTATGCCCGGGATCTTATCAATATTCTATATTAGATACTATCCTGGGCTGTTTTACAGAAGATTCAATAGCAATTACCGAGCCTGCTTCATTGTTTGCAACAAAAAAGCGTACACCTGAAATTTGTACCAATAGCCAAGGTACTGCATCAATATTGCCAACAGGGGGAACTCTTCCCTATACATACAACTGGACAAGTGGCGATACTACCCAAACAGCAACGGGCTTAACTGAAGGAATTGATACTGTAACAGTAACCGATAATAACGGATGTACCATTTTAGATACGGTAATGATCAGTAGAATTTACGATACCCTGATAACAACAATTGATACTTTATCAGAAAGCTGTGGCGCGACTATAAGAGTAACCGGAGGAGTACCACCTTATACTTATCAATGGAGTGATCCTACCGGACAACTTGATTTAACCAACGAAAAGGATAGTATTGTAACTAATTTAGTAGCAGGAACCTTTGATGTTGTTGTTACTGATCTCAATGGATGTACTGTACTTAGACCGGTGAATGTAGTTTGTGCGTGTAATCCAGAACCCTATAATAGTTTTTCACCCAACAGCGATGAGGTTAATGATCTCTGGATAATTGCTAACATAGCGCCTTGCAGCCCGATTGAAGTAATCATTTTCAATAGATGGGGAGATGTGGTATGGAAGAATAGTGATGGCATTTATGATAATGAAAATGTAAAGGCAAGGCATGTCTGGGATGGTACATACTACAGAAATGGTTCACCTGTTCCTGATGGCACCTATTACTACCTGATCAAAGCTGCTGATAAAAGGCCGAAGCATAAGTGGGTTTATGTTGTGCGGTAAATATTTATAACTGCGAAACCGTTTTCCCCTTCGGATATTTCACTGAAAACTTAAAGAGCACTTTCTTCGTTTCAGCAGGTTTGAGGGCTAATTTCCAGGTGAGTTTCCCGGTGTTTTTATTGTAAACAGCGCCGGAAGATTCAATGAGCTCTACCTCTATCTGGCTCTGTTTGGAAACAGGCGCCTGGTCTTCAATGGTTATTTCAATAAGGTCTCTTTTGATATTTCTTACAGAAAGCTCATAGGCAAAAGTTTCTTTTATATTGGTGCCTATCACTCTTCTCTTAGTAAGGTCTTTTATCTTTTCACGCTTGATGATCACCTTTTTATCTCTGCCTAAGGAAATATCCAGCGTATCTCTTATGTTTTGCACATCCAGTATTGATTCTGCTACATAAGTTCCCTCAAAATAGATGTTTGCCTTACCGGAAAGTAAATTGTACTCTTCCCAGCCGGTTACTTCCGCTACCAGAAAAGCATCTTTATCCATTTTGGGAATTGCAAAATGTTTGTAGCCGGCAGAAAGCTCGTATTTTTGTATATCTATTAGTTTTGGCTTGCCATCGGATGAAACCGAGTAAGGCAGGGCGATCTTGAATTCAGTGGCTACAGACGACTCGGTTACTTGTGTAAAATCTGCTATGGATTCAGCTTTTTCCATTTCCTCGAGTGTTACTGCATAATCTGCTCTACTGCTTGCTGCAGGTGCAGGAAAAGACCTGCTCTGTGGCTTCATCTTACCTTTTTTCTGATACGATATTACAACAGGCGTATAAAAATCCACATACCAGGCAGCTAATGAAGGTTTGGTACCACCCTGGGCAGGATTTGCGGTAGAAAGAGTAAATTTTACTTTGTTCCAATCTACGCCTGTGTTCTGCCATACATTGGCTTTATAGCTTAACTGGATGGGGCTCCTGGTGTCTTTAGCTCTTAAGTCATATATCGGGACCCAGCCTGCATTTTGAACTAAATAATTTAATTCCAACGTAGCTGTGGTTTTTGCTTTTGCAGAAACGCTCACCAAGATTTCACCCGTAGGCTGGTTTCTTCTTTTATTGAGCTCATTGAGCTGGCTATTAATTTTTACTACCCTTTTGTTTATTTTTTGCATTTTTCTATCATTTTTCAAACGCCTGTTTCTAATGTCGGTCAACCTGGTTCTGAAGAAATCTGCGGCTCGCTGCAATTCAGCTATTGAAACCCCATTATCCTGTCCGCCAATAGCCTGGTTTTTAAGGATCATAATTTCTTCTTTGGTCAAAACATCCACTACATTGGCATACTGTTCCAACTCCCTCTGATAGTATCTTAGAGAATCTTCTAATTTAATAAGCTTCGGTGTTTTTTTCTGCTGATCCAGATAATTGACCTTATGCTGCACAGACATGATAACGATGCCCCCTTTACCCGAAGCCTGGATGCTTTGCTTATCTATATATGCGGATAGATTGTCAAAAACCAGGTTGGTTAAACCTGCATCAACAGTAGTCTTAGCGGCCCTGGTTATTTGTGCTTTGTTAAGAAATACCGTTACATGCTTAATATTTGAAGCGAGTGTTTTCTCTGTGTCAGCATTTGCTGAATATATAGTTGAGAATAACGCAATAATGAATAAAGAGCTATTTTTCATGATAAAATAGTGTTTAATGTTGTTTAGGTGTTCGCGTGTTCATGCGTTCAAGAGAACTAACATTAACACGTGAATACTTGAACACATTAACACATTTGGCTCTATTCTAAATATTGGTTGATAGTAATTATAAAAACAGTTGGCAGTTGGCATTTTCAAGTTGGTTCCGAGTACTCGGGAGCAATTGGCAGTTGGCAAAAAACTCCCTCGTCAAAGGCGAGGAAAGATTTGCCAACTGCCAACTGCATTTTGCCAACTTATTGAATTTACTGAGCCGAAAACCGATCCCGAGTACTCGGGATCATCCAATATTTAGAAAAGAGCCACACATTTTTAAGATCTCTCATTTCAATATCTCTTTCCCTATCACCATTTTTTGAATCTCAGAAGTACCCTCACCAATTGTACACAGTTTTGAATCCCTGTAATATTTTTCGGCAGGATAATCTTTGGTATAGCCGTAGCCTCCAAATATTTGTACAGCTTCGTTGGAGACCCTCACCGAAACTTCTGAAGCGTAATATTTAGCCATTGATCCTTCTTTATTAACAGAAAAGCCCCTGTTTTTCAGATCGGCTGCTCTATAGATCAATAATTTTGCTGCTTCTATTTCGGTAACCATATCCGCAAGTTTAAACGCAATAGCCTGAAATTCTGATATTTTTTTGTCAAATTGTTCTCTTTCTTTGGAATAGGCGAGTGCCGCTTCATAAGCACCTTCGGCAATTCCCAGTGCAAGCGCAGCAATAGATATCCGTCCACCGTCCAATACTTTCATAGCCTGGCCAAAGCCTTCCCCTACTTTGCCCAGCATATTATCTGCTTCCACACGGCAATTTTCAAAGATCAGCTCAGTGGTTTCAGAAGCGCGCATGCCAAGCTTGTTCTCTTTCCTGCCGGAAGAAAATCCGGGTGTGCCTTTTTCAACAACAAAAGCTGTGCTGTTATGACTCTCACGCGGCTTTCCTGTACGAACGATAACCACTGCCACATCACCGGACTTGCCATTGGTGATAAAGTTTTTAGTTCCATTGATCACCCAGTGATCACCGTCAGGAATTGCTGTTGTTCTCATAGCTGCGGCATCAGAACCTGTATTGGGTTCTGTCAATCCCCAGGCGCCTATCCATTCAGCGGTTGTTAGTTTAGGCAGCCATTTGTTTTTTTGCTCTTCAGTTCCAAACTGGAGAATATGGCCGGTACACAAAGAGTTATGTGCTGCTAACGAAAGCCCGATAGACCCGTCTATCTTAGATATTTCAGAGATAACAGTTACGTATTCCAGGTATCCGAATCCGGCTCCGCCATATTTTTCGGGCACCAATACGCCCGTCAACCCCAGCTTGCCCATTTCTTTAAATACCTTGACAGGAAATTCCTGGCTTTCATCCCATTCCATCATTTTGGGTTTGATGTACTTTTCTCCAAAATCACGGATCATCCGGGAGATCATGTTTTGGTTTTCTGTGAATTTAAAATCCATAACGTACGAATGGGTGCCAGGTGGAAACCCCGAAGAATTTTCCCCCGAGTCATTCGGGGGGACAGGCGGGGCAGGCACCTGACACCACATTAAAAAGACAAAAGTAAAAAATTTTATTCCTTTTTACTTCTTTTTTGAGGATTTTTACTGAGAAACAGGCTATCTGGCAGGGAATATTGTAATATCAAAGCAGAAAGGTTTTATTTTTAAAAATTTTTATTAATAGTAATAATACTCCTCCGGCACTTTCTTGTAAATTGGTATCAGCCAGCCAAATTTTATCCCCCATAGCGTATCAAATCTTTTCGTTTCGTCCTTTGCCATGGTATCAAAATTAAAATCCCGCCTGCTTTTGGTCCATGCCTGGGTAAATTCAATATTGATGAAAAAGTTAATCCGCTTTTTTTTATCCAGGTAGAGGTAGCCAAAACTTTCCGTTATCGCTGATCCATTGGTCAGTCTGTCATAGCCTTTAATATAATCTCCGGCTATTTGTGGTACTGTCCGGGTAATATCCTGTATCTTTATTTTATGTTGCAACAAGCCATATCCTATCAATACAAAGCATCCTGAGTTGGCATTAGCCTTTAATATTTTATAATTCCATAATTTACCAACTTTTATAAAAGGTAATTTCATTCCTCTTTCAGAGATCCTTACTTCGGCAAACAACCCATCGCTCCCAATGATCTCCCCACTTTCTGTTTTTATACCGTCTAAAATATTATCCTCCTTTACATTGTCACCCCATAAAAAATTGCCATCAATGCCAATTATCCAGTTGCTTTTCGTTTTGAAAAAGAACCCTCCTCCAATCTCTGCATTATTGCCAAATCTGTCCGCCATATCACCTCCGGGTAATTCATAGCCTGTATTAACAAAAAAAACAGGTATATTCGCAGCAGTGTCCTTTATTTGCGCAACCAGGGTAAAGGGGGAAAGCGCATAGAGCATAGAGCATAGCGCATAGCGCATGGTGTATAGCATATGGCGCATGGTGTATAGCATATGGCGCATGGCGGGCATATGCCCGACCGTATGGTCGCATGACGTATGGCGAATAACGCATAGAGCAAGGACCATAGCATTGAACGCCATGCACTTTGCTCTATGCGCTATGCTCATAACAACTTTGGTCATTTCAAAACAAAATTAGTAATTTTAATCATAAAAATATAATTTTGCATACCTTTGCGTATTGATGTTATTAAAGTTTAATATACAAATGCAGTAGTAAAGCTCTATCATGATGAATTGGGGACAGTAAATTTAATGGAGTTCCTATACGCTCATTCTGACAATTTGATTATCACAATTTCCGATCTAACCAATAATTTTAGTTCATGGTTTTTGGTTATTAGTTTTAGTTATTTGGTTATTAGTTTTAGTTCATTGGTTCAATAGTTTGCTAATGCCGGACTCATGGCACGACCAACAAACTAAAAAACTATAACCATAAACTATCAAACCATAACCAAAAACTAACAACCAAAAACTAAATATTTTGCCATTTTTAATTCGCAATTATGAATATAGCAGTAATTGGAACCGGTTACGTAGGCCTGGTTACAGGAACCTGTCTGGCAGAAACAGGTAATAGTGTAATATGTGTTGATATTGATGTGGAAAAGGTCCGGAAAATGAAACAGGGCATCGTCCCGATTTATGAACCTCACCTGGATATTATTTTCAAAAGAAATCTAAATCAAGGAAGATTAAGCTTTACAACCAGCCTTGAAAAAGCTGTAGCAGAAGCCAGCATCATATTTTTAGCATTACCCACACCTGCTGATGAGGATGGTTCGGCAGACCTCTCTTATGTTCTTGGTGTTGCTGAAGGGTTAGGGAAGCTTATTAATGATTATAAGGTGATCGTGGATAAGAGTACCGTACCAGTTGGAACGGCTGAAAAAGTAAGAAAAGCCGTATCAAAAAATGCTAAAAACGATTTCGATGTGGTTTCAAATCCAGAATTTTTGAGAGAGGGATATGCCGTTGATGATTTTATGAAGCCTGACAGAGTAGTCATCGGTACGAATTCAGAAAGGGCAAAAAAGATCATTGAAGAGCTTTATAAACCATTCGTTCGCCAGGGTAACCCCATCATTTTTATGGACGAAAAGTCTGCAGAGCTTACGAAATATGCTGCAAATGCTTTTCTGGCCACTAAAATCTCTTTCATGAATGAGATTGCCAATTTGTGTGAAAAAATGGGCGCTGATGTTGATATGGTTAGAAGTGGAATTGGAGCGGACAATCGTATAGGAAAGCGTTTCCTGTTTGCTGGAATTGGTTATGGCGGGAGTTGTTTTCCAAAAGACGTCCGGGCGCTTGCTAAATCTGCCAGTGAATACCAGTATGATCCCAAAATCCTTAAAGCAGTAATGTCGGTCAATGAAACGCAATCCCTTGTAATTGTGACAAAGATAAAAGAATATTACCAGGGTCATCTGAAGGGAAAGAAAATAGCGATCTGGGGGCTGGCATTTAAGCCGGATACCGATGATATCCGGGAGGCTCCTGCTTTAATTGTCATTCGTGAATTATTAAAAGATGGCGTAAAAATAACAGCTTTTGATCCTGAAGCAATGGATAATGTAAGGAAAAAAGGGATTAAAATTACGTTTGCCAATGATCAATATGGTGCTCTTGAAAATGCTGACGCATTGATCATAGCTACGGAATGGTCAATATTCAGAACACCCGATTTTGATAAAATTGTAAAGCTCATGAAACAAAAAGTGATCTTCGATGGCAGGAATTTATACGATACTGATCAAATGAAAAAATTGGGGTTTTACTACAATAGTATTGGTAGGGAAGTTGTAAAAAGGAAATAAAGGAATAAGGAAATAGGGAATTCATCAATTAATGGTAATTCAATGGCAAAGGACAGTAGACAATAGACAAAAGACAAATAGACAATAAACAAGACAATTGCAATCAAGTTATAATAGAATATTATGTTTAAATTTAAAGAATTAACCGTGTAAATATATTTCTGAAAAAACTAAAAATGATTGGTTTGAAAAAGAACACGAGATTGGTAAAATGTTAAATCATATGATAAATTATCCTGAAAAATATACACGTAAAAAAAACAATTAATCTATTGTCTTATTGTCCATTGTCTATTGTCTACTACCATTGAATTACTACTGAATGACACCTAAATCAAGGTCTCAAAATAACAAATGCACGCTGGTAACCGGCGCTGCAGGATTCCTCGGTTCTCATCTTTGTGACAGGCTTATCAAAGAAGGCTTTCATGTGATCGGGATTGATAACCTGATAACGGGCAGCTTAAAAAATATTGAACACCTGTTTCCTTTAAAAGAGTTTGAGTTCTATCATCATGACGTTTCAAAGTTTGTACATATTCCCGGTAACTTAGACTATATTCTTCATTTTGCATCCCCGGCCAGCCCGATAGATTACCTGAAAATGCCCATCCAAACGCTTAAAGTCAGTTCATTGGGGACACATCATCTTTTAGGTCTTGCAAAAGCTAAAAATGCTACGATACTGGTCGCTTCTACATCTGAGGTTTATGGCGATCCGCTTCAGCATCCACAAAGTGAAGACTATTGGGGAAATGTCAACCCGATCGGTCCAAGAGGTGTGTATGATGAGGCAAAGCGATTCCAGGAAGCTATTACCATGGCATATCATAGATTTCATAAGATTGATACACGTATAGCCCGTATTTTTAATACCTACGGGCCAAGAATGAGGCTTGATGACGGACGTGCCCTGCCGGCATTCATAAGCCAGGCAATCAGGGGTGAAGATATTACCGTTTTTGGTGACGGCTCACAAACCCGCTCATTTTGTTACGTAGATGACCTGGTAGAAGGGATATTCAGATTACTGATGAGTGATTACGTATATCCTCTTAACATTGGCAACCCTGATGAAATAACGATCAAAGAATTTGCTGAAGAGATCATTAAATTGGTAGGTGGCAAGTCGGCAAAGATAGTTTATAAGCCATTACCTGAAAATGACCCAAAACAGCGAAGGCCTGATATAACCAAAGCCAAAGCCATACTGGGGTGGCAACCAAAGATTTCAAGGAGTGAAGGTTTAAAAATAACATTAGAATATTTTAACAAAGTATTGGTTGAAAACATTGAAAAAGTTGGCAGTTAACAGTTGACAGCAGACAATTTTGTTAACTGCTTTTATTATGAACTATTTTGCCCACGAAACCACAGTAATTGATGAAGGCTGCCAGATAGGTGACGGCACTAAGATCTGGCATTTTTCGCATATTATGCCAGATTGCGTGATAGGCAAAAACTGTAATATCGGGCAAAATGTAGTTATTTCACCACAAGTTGTCTTGGGTAATAATGTCAAGATACAAAATAATGTGTCGGTTTATACCGGGGTGACCTGTGAAGATGATGTGTTTTTAGGTCCATCCATGGTTTTTACGAATGTAACCAACCCGAGAAGCGCTGTAAACAGGAAAGAGCAGTACGAAAAAACGCATGTAGGCAAGGGAGCTACTATCGGAGCCAATACAACCATTATTTGCGGCAATGATATTGGGACTTTTGCGTTTATCGGTGCAGGAGCAGTTGTTACAAAGGCTGTACCTCCTTATGCCCTGGTAGTAGGAAATCCCGCAAGGCAAATTGGCTGGATGAGTGAATATGGGCACCGGCTGGATTTTGATGGGAATGGGTTGGCAACTTGCCCTGAAAGTGATGAAAAATACGCTTTGCAAGGTAATGAGGTAACAAAGTTGGCAATTTAAGAACATAACTATGAGTCCACTCTAAAAAGTAAAAAATTGAAAAGAAATCGTTTCTCGCAAAGACGCAAAGTTCGCAAAGGATTGAATATCAATTAGTTAAGTATATAACTTTGCGCTCTTTGTCCCGAGTACTCGGGAAGAACCAAAAACACTTTTTAGAGTGGACTCAACTATATAAATTGATTAAAAAGTAATATAGCCACTAATTATTTCTATAATAAATAAATTCGTGAAAATTAGTATAATTCGTGGCTAAACATTGAAATTCCGATACTAAAAAATCAGTCATGAGTACATTAAAGCAAAAAAAACTTTTTGAAAGAAATCAAAGAATCTGTAAACAGATTTTAAGCGGTAAACACCTTACCAAAGTTAATAAAGAATTCGGATTAACCTACACTAGAGTACAACAGATTTTATCTGAAAAATTCAATATAAGCTATCAGGACATACTCAAAGAAAGAAGGCAAAAATTATTTCAGCATCGCCTTAAATTAATAACTGAAAAAGCTAAAGAATTAGGAAGAATACCAACCCGAAGAGAAATGAGCAAAATTTTCGGTATAGTGGGCTCTCGTCATATTTCTTATGCAAAAATTCTAAAACAAAAAGGTTATCAGTACGCAAAAAAAGGTTCATCATCAAACCGAATAGATGACGAAGCATTATTACAATATCTTAAAGATCTATCCAACCGGCTTGGCAGAACTCCTGGTGCTAAAGATATTAACAGGGGCCAAAAATTTTCTCATCTAAGCTATTATAATCATTTTGGCTCTATTACAAAAGCCCAAAAGTTAGCAGGGCTAAAACCCAACAAAAGGGGTTATACTTCAAATATTTTTAAAAAATAAAGTGTACAAAAAATTAATCAATAAAGAATCTTACCTCGCAGTAATAGGCCTTGGCTACGTGGGCTTGCCCATTGCGCTGGAATTTGCCAAAAAGGTAAAAGTGATCGGCTTTGATATCAACGCTAAAAAAGTGGGCATGATGAAAGATCATGTTGACCCAAGCGGTGAACTTGAACCAAAAGCGTTTGAAAATTGCGATATAATTTTTACTCACAACACTGAAGACCTCAAAAAAGCCGCCTTTTACATAGTTGCCGTACCAACACCGATTGATGTTTATACCATACCTGATCTTAATCCTTTGCTTTCAGCCACCCGTACAGTTGGTAAGGTATTAAAAAAGGGAAACTATGTTGTATATGAATCCACGGTTTATCCCGGATGTACCGAAGAGGAGTGCATACCAATTCTTGAACAGGGATCAGGGTTGAAATTTAAAAAGGATTTTAAGGTCGGCTATTCACCTGAAAGGATCAACCCGGGTGATAAGGAGCACACATTACCGAATATAATAAAAGTTGTTTCAGGATGTGATAAGGAATCGCTGGAAAATATTGCTAAGATATATGAAATAGTTGTAAGCGCTGGTATTCATCGTACCTCTTCTATCAAAGTAGCCGAAGCTGCCAAGGTTATTGAGAATACGCAAAGAGATCTCAATATCGCTCTTATGAACGAATTGTCAAGGATCTTTGACAGACTCAATATTAATACTTACGAGGTATTGGAGGCAGCCGGAACGAAATGGAATTTTTTAAAATTTGTCCCGGGTTTGGTGGGGGGGCATTGTATTGGCGTTGATCCTTATTATCTTACATACAAAGCAAAGGAATTAGGGCATAATCCTAAAGTAATTTTAAGCGGTAGGCAGATAAATGACGGGATGGGGGCTTTCATTGCTAAAAAAACTGTACAATTAATGATAGAATACGGCAAAGATATTTATAGATCCAAAGTATTGATCATGGGGGTTACTTTTAAAGAAAATGTGAGCGATATCAGAAATTCAAAAGTCGCTGACATTGTAAATGAACTAATATCTTTTAGCGTTGAAATTGACATTGTTGATCCTCTTGCATCTTCAGATGAACTAAAGGAGGTATATGGTTTGACATTAGCTAAGAAAATTGGAAAAAATTATGAAGCCATCATCATTGCTGTTAATCATAAAGAATATGCTGACCTGAATGAATCCTATTTTCAGTCTATTACCAATAATAATGCTGTGATTGTTGATGTTAAAGGTATTTATAGAAATAAAATTAAGAATTTGACTTACTGGAGCCTTTAGAAGAAGTTGGCAGTTGGCAGTAGGCAGTTGGCAGCAGGCAGTTGGCATAGGGTAGAAGATGGTAATACGGTAATACGGTAATATGGCATTTTGAAATATTAATATTTTGATATATAAACCTTTTTTTATCCAAATTCGATTTTTTGTCAAATAAAAAAAAAATACTCGTAACAGGAGGAGCGGGCTTTATAGGTTCTCATACAGTAGTGGAATTATTTAATGCCGGTTATCAACCCATTATTATAGACAATTTTGTTAATTCCAGTCCTTATGTTCTGGAAGCGCTGGAAAAGATACTTGGCGAGCAGGTAAAGTGTCACAAAATTGATTGTTGTGATGATGGTGCATTGGCTAAAGTTTTTTCTTCTGAAGAAAATTTTTTCGGGGTTATTCATTTTGCTGCCTATAAAGCTGTAGGAGAATCTGTAGAAGAGCCGTTAAAATATTACAAAAATAATATTGGCTCAACCGTGGCTTTACTGCAGGCAATGCTAAAGTACAATATTAATAACCTGGTTTATTCTTCATCCTGCACGGTTTATGGCCAACCGGAAAAAAACCCTGTCAATGAGGAGTCACCTGTTATCCCGGCAGAGTCACCTTATGGAAAGACCAAACAGATATGTGAAGAAATTATACGAGACGCGATTAATGCTGTAAATCAGATTAGCAATCCAACCTTCAAAGCAATTTCATTAAGGTATTTTAACCCTATCGGAGCACATCAATCGGCTCTTTTGGGTGAGCTGCCCCTTGATGTTCCAAATAATCTTGTGCCTTACATCACCCAAACCGCTGCAGGGACCAGAAAAGAATTAACAGTGTTTGGGAATGATTATGACACCCCGGACGGTAGTTGTATCAGGGATTATATCCATGTGGTTGACCTGGCAATTGCTCATGTAAAAGCAATAGAATTTCATAATAATACAGGGTACGAAGTTTTTAATATCGGTACAGGAAATGGCAATAGTGTGCTGGAAGTTGTTGAAACCTTTGAAAAAGTTACAGGCTTAAATCTAAAGTATAAGATAGGAAAAAGGAGGCAAGGTGATATTACTAAAATTTATGCTGAAGTTAATAAAGCCAAAAAAGTTTTGGGCTGGGAAACTAAATTAACGCTTGAAGATGCTTTGAGAGATGCGTGGAATTGGCAGTTACAATTAAAGAATATAAAAATTTAAACTTTGGAAAAAAATATTCTAATTACCGGAGGTGCAGGTTTCATCGGCTCGCACGTAGTAAAACTGTTTGTCAATAAATATCCTCACTACAAGATATTTAACCTGGACAAGCTTACATACGCTGGTAATCTTGCCAACCTTAAAGATATTGAAGAAGTACCCAATTACACATTCATTAAAGGCGATATAGCTGAACCTTCTTTTATTGATGGCCTGTTTGGTAAATATAAGTTTAATTCAATTATTCATTTAGCGGCCGAGTCCCATGTTGACAGATCTATCGTCAGCCCGATGGATTTTATTCAAACAAACATCATCGGGACAGTGAATCTGTTAAATGCAGCAAGGCAAATATGGGAGAAATACTCCACTATTAGCCAAAACCTTGAATCAAAAACCCGGAACCCGAAACCCGAAACCCGAAACTTGTTCTATCATATTTCCACAGATGAAGTCTACGGATCATTAGATGATAGCGGATTTTTCATTGAATCTACTCCTTACGATCCCCGTTCACCCTACTCTGCTTCAAAAGCCAGCTCTGACCATTTTGTAAGGGCTTATCATAATACCTATAAATTGCCGTTCGTGATCTCCAATTGCTCTAATAATTACGGACCTAACCAGTTTCCTGAAAAGCTAATTCCACTATGCATCAATAACATTAAGAATAATAAACCGCTTCCAATTTATGGTAGGGGTGAAAATATACGTGACTGGCTATATGTTGAAGACCATGCAAGGGCGATTGATTTGATTTTCCATAAAGGCAATGTTGGAGATACCTATAATGTAGGTGGTGTAAATGAGTGGAAAAATATTGACCTGATCAGGCTTCTTTGCAGGATAATGGATAAAAAGACCGGACGGCCTGCAGGAAGTTGTGGCAGTCTGATCACTTTTGTAAAAGACCGTCAGGGGCATGACCTTCGCTACGCTATTGATGCTTCTAAAATCATGAATGAATTGGGGTGGAAACCATCTCTGAAATTTGAAGCAGGCCTTGAAAAAACGGTTGACTGGTATTTAGCAAATCAGCAGTGGCTGGAGAGTGTTACTTCAGGCGCTTATCAGAAGTATTACCAGGAGCAATATGGGTAGTAAGTAGACAGTAGACAGTAGACAGTAGACAATTGACAAAAAAAAGAGACAGCAGGGAATGGCTTATAGTTTTAACTGTGACTATTTACTAATTTACAATATCTAATTTTCCACATGAGCCTGAAGAAATTCAGGTTTATAAATTCAATAATTCAACTTTAAATTCGTATATTCGCATATAAGATTATATAAATATAAAAACATTTTGTAATTTTGTAATCTGTGTAAACTTGTTTATTAACATGGACAACTTTTCTTACATTTCAAATGCCGACCCATCCTATATTGATGTGCTTTACAAAAATTACCGTGAAGACCCCCATTCAGTGGATATTAGCTGGAAAAAATTCTTTGAGGGATATGATTTTTCATTAGCGAAATATGGAGATAACGGTGGGTCAACAGTGGCCGCAGAAGTTCCGGAAACATTTCTTAAAGAAGCAAATGTTTTAAACCTGATCAGGGCTTACAGACAACGAGGGCATCTGTTTACCAAAACCAATCCAGTCAGGGAACGAAGGGAGTATAAGCCAACCCTTGAATTGCATAATTTCAATTTATCTGATGAAGACCTGGACACTGTTTTCCAGGCAGGTGTGAATATTGGAATTGGCCCCGCAAAATTGAGCCATATCATTGCGCATCTTCAGCAAACCTATTGCCAGTCAGTTGGCGCTGAGTATATGTTTGTTCGTAAACCGGAGGTGGTAGAATGGCTGCGGGAAAAAATGGAAACCACTAAAAATACGCCCGACTTTTCAATAGACGAGAAGAAGCATATCCTCCGTAAATTAAATGAAGCGGTTGCCTTTGAACAATTCCTGCACACTAAATTTGTAGGTCAAAAGAGGTTTTCATTAGAGGGCTGTGAAACCATTATTCCTGCTTTAGACGCAGTGATACAAAAAGGAAGTGACCTTGGCATTGAAGAATTTGTGATCGGAATGGCACATCGAGGCAGGTTAAATGTGCTTGCAAATACATTGCATAAATCTTACGAAGAAATTTTTGACGAATTTGAAAGCAGGGCCTACGAAGATACCTTATTTGACGGTGATGTTAAATACCACATGGGATTTTCAAGCGATGTAACTATGGCATCGGGTAAAAAAGTTCACCTTTGCCTTGCAGCCAATCCTTCTCACCTGGAAGCTGTGGATCCTGTTGTTGAAGGTATGACACGTGCAAAATTAGATGTTAAATATGATTATGACAGCAACAGAATAGCCCCGATCCTGATACATGGCGATGCTTCCATAGCAGGCCAGGGCGTAGTATATGAAGTGCTCCAAATGTCTCAATTGGATGGCTATAAAACAGGCGGTACGATACATATTGTAATTAATAACCAGATCGGTTTCACGACAAATTATTTAGATACGCGGTCAAGCACTTATTGCACTGACCTGGCAAAGGTTACACAATCACCGGTGTTTCATGTCAATGCCGATGATGTTGAAGCTATTGTATTTACCATACAATTAGCCATGGAATTCAGGCAAAAATTTCACCGCGATGTTTTTATTGACTTGTTAGGATATAGAAAACATGGACACAACGAAAGCGATGAGCCTAAATTTACACAGCCTCTTTTTTATAAAGCAATTGCAAAACATCCCAATCCCAAAGAAATATACAAGCAAAAACTGAAAGAAAATGGAAACTTTGACGCTTCTATAGCCCAGGAAATAGAGGCAGAATTTAAAAATTTGCTGCAGAAAAAATTAGACAAGGTAAAGACCCGGAAACCTGGGGTGACAAAGGTTGAAAAAACCTTAAACGCACAATGGTCGAATTTAAGAATATCCGAAGAAAAAGATTTTGAAAAATCTCCGGGTACTGGGGTAGATAAGAAGATACTTAATAGGATTGGCATGAAAATGCTGGAAATCCCTTCTGAAATTAAAGTATTTAAAAAAATTGAGAAGCTGTTTGAAGAGCGAAAAAATATGATCAGGGAAGGCAAGTTAGATTGGGCATTGGGAGAACTATTGGCCTATGGTACGCTGGTGGATGAAGGATACCAGGTTAGATTTAGCGGACAGGATGTAGAAAGAGGTACTTTTTCACATCGCCATGCGGTTGTAAAATTAGAGGATTCCGATGAGGAATATATTCCTTTGCAATATATCAGTGTTAAACAAGCTCCATTCAAAATTCATAATTCATTGCTTTCTGAATATGCTGTATTGGGTTTTGAATACGGATATTCAAGCGTTTCTCCTAACTGTTTGGTGATCTGGGAGGCACAGTTTGGAGATTTTGCCAATGGCGCTCAGATCATCATTGATCAATTTATCAGCAGCGCTGAAGACAAATGGATGAGACAAAATGGATTAACCATGTTTTTGCCCCACGGCTATGAAGGCCAGGGCTCTGAACATTCAAGCGCTCGTTTGGAACGGTTCCTTTCACTTTGTGCAGAAGACAATATGCAGATCGTCAATTGCACAACGCCCGCCAATTTCTTCCATGTGCTGCGCAGGCAAATGCACCGGGAATTTCGTAAACCAACCATTGTTTTTACGCCTAAAAGTTTGTTACGTCATCCTCGGTGTGTTTCTAAAATTGATGAATTTACAAAAAACGGGTTTAAAGAAGTAATAGATGATGATCTGATCAATAAGGATAAGGTTAAAAAAGTATTATTCTGCAATGGAAAAATATACTATGACCTGCTTTCGAAAAGAAGCGATTTAAAAATAAAGGATGTGGCCTTAATTAGAATAGAGCAACTGTATCCTTTCCCGCTGAAGCAATTGAAAACTATCATAACCACCTATAAAGCTGTAAAAGAGTGGTTCTGGGTGCAGGAAGAACCTGAAAATATGGGAGCGTGGTCGTTTTTGTTAAGAACTTTTAAGGAAGTTGATTTGCAATTGATCTCAAGGCATGAAAGTGCAAGTCCGGCTACAGGTTCCAGTAAGCAGCATGCGATGCAGCAGGAAGAGATTTTGGAAAAAGCGCTGAATGGTTAAAAAAGCATTAGGGCATCTCTAAAAACTACATATTTTTTAAAACACACCCCTTGCCCCTCTTGATAGAGGGGAATGTATGGTGTAGTTTTTAGAGATGCCCATTATTTAATAAAAAAACTATGAGCATAGAAATAAAAGTCCCAACCGTAGGCGAATCCATCACAGAGGTCACCGTAGCAAACTGGATGAAAAATGATGGAGATTACGTGGAATTAGATGAAATTTTGTGTGAATTAGAATCAGATAAAGCTACTTTTGAGCTGAATGCAGAAGCTGCAGGCCTTTTACATATTATAGCTAAGGAAGGTGATACGCTGGAGATCGGAGCAATTATTTGCAATATAGATACGGATGTTTCAGCTAAACCTAAGGAGAAAGCTTCTCAAACTGAACCTGCAATACCTGTAGAAACTCAACCAGCTATTCAAAAAGATACCCCTGATCTCCCTGAAAAAACAGAAAAGGTTGTTGAAACTGCTGAAGTTGCAGGAAAGAGCAATTATGCTGCAGATCATCCATCCCCTGCTGCTGCTAAAATTTTAGATGAAAAAGGTATGAAACCTGGAGAGGTTGATGGAACCGGTAAAGACGGCAGAATTACTAAAGAAGATGCCATAAAAGCCGAAAAGCAGCCAGCAACAAGTACCCTACATCCGGCATTCAACCGCATCGAAAGACGTGAAAAAATGTCAAGTTTCCGGAGAACCATTTCCAGAAGGTTGGTCGCAGTAAAGAACGAAACTGCCATGCTCACCACCTTCAATGAAGTGAATATGAAGCCTATTATGGATCTGCGAAAAAAGTACAAAGAACCATTTAAAGAAAAATATGAGGTAGGCCTGGGTTTTATGTCGTTCTTTACCAAAGCCTGTTGCCTGGCGTTGCAGGAATTTCCTGCGGTAAATGCGATGTTAGATGGAGACGAGATCATTTATCATGACTTTTGCGATATTTCTATTGCAGTATCAGCCCCAAAAGGATTGGTGGTTCCTGTAGTAAGAAATGCAGAATCTTTGAGCTTTGCAGAAATAGAGAAAGAAATTGCAGATCTGGCTGCCAAAGCAAGAGACAACAAGATCACCATTGAAGAGATGACCGGTGGAACATTCTCAATTACAAACGGAGGTGTGTTCGGCTCCATGATGTCAACCCCCATTCTCAACCCGCCTCAATCTGCTATCCTGGGTATGCACAATATCGTTGAAAGGCCCGTTGCCATAAGTGGCGAAATAGAAATCCGCCCCATGATGTTCGTAGCATTGTCATACGATCACAGGATCATTGATGGCAGAGAGTCTGTGAGTTTTCTGGTGAGGGTGAAAGAGCTGCTGGAGGATCCTGCGAGGTTGTTGTTGGGGATTTGATTTTTTGGGGGATAAAAATCATTATTACGAGGACATAGGCGTGCCACCCCCGAGTAGAGACGCCCAATTTGGTCGTCTCTACTCGGGGGTGGCACGCTTGGTTAATATCTTAATAATTTTTTGTATATTTGAAAAAAATAATATAAAAATGTTTAACTATGTTACCTACCCAAACCATAAAATTAGATAAAGAGCAGTTGCATTTCCTCAAAAGGCATAAAGAATATGGTTTTCATAGTGAAAGTGAATTATTGCGATTTGCCCTTGAACTCTTTAAAAAAAAAATCAGCAAAAAAAATGAATTAATAAAATCTGCTGATTTATATGCAGAATTGTATGAAAAAGATAAAGAAACGCAATATCTAACTGAATCAGCAATATACGATTGGGAATGATGAGAAAAGATTTAAAAAGGGGGATGTTAATCACTGTAAATCTAAACCCGGTGAAAGGCTCCGAAACAGGGAAAATTCGTCCGTGTATTATTGTTACAAATGATATTTATAATGCCAGGCATAATTTCAAAGAGCATGGCATTGATGTAAAAGATTTGAAGGTAAATATGGGCAGAATGATTGGCCGTAAAGACCAGGTTGTGAAGGAGATATGTGAGGGAGTAAAATTTTTGATGAAAAGGAAAATATCAAAATATTGAAGGAAATTTTATCTTAAAATTATTTTTCTTACTAATGCGTTTTTATACTGTGTATGGGTATTAGATTTTACAAAATACATCCCTTTTGGTTGATCAGAAATATCAATGGTAAATTGTGAATTTGATATATTTTCTTTCTCATAGATCAATCTACCCAATATATCATGCAGAGTAATTGACCAAAATTCACCGTTTAGAAGCGTTTGATTGATTATTGTAAATGTTCCATCACTTGGATTGGGTAAAACATATACTGAGCGGAGTGAATTTTTCTCTTCATTGACACTCGTTGGTAATAGGGAGATAATTATTGAATCTGAATCTGAACACTCATTTGAATCGATGACCTGTACAATATAAGTTCCTGCTGAATCAACGGTTATGGTTTGTGTATTTTCCCCAGTATACCAGCTATAACTTATAAATTCTGTGCCTGCATCAAGGGTTATTGAACAGGTATCACAAATAGAAGTGTCGTTGCCTAAATCAACAACAGGATTTGTAACCGATATATCAGTTACGATAGTAAATGCATTATTAACAAAGGTGGTATGATATTGAACATCAACACCTGATTGTACTGTAATGTTTGTAGAGCCTACTACGGTTGCAGCATTGGTTGTTATGGTAGCAGTTGATGAGGCGATATTACAACCGACATTGCCAAGAGAATCAGTTTTAATCAAGTAAACATCATAGCTTCCTGCTCCAAAGCTTTCGGTGGCTCCTGTTGCAATAATGAATCCGTCCTCTGAGGTTTGCAGTACAGAATATAAGTTATCAGTTCCATTTCCCCCAAAAGTTTTTGTCCAGAGCGTATCTCCGTTTGCATCGGTTCTGAT
>VRUD01000013.1 GCA_019456305.1 Cytophagales bacterium
TTTTGAAATTGGGATTTTATGAATAATTGAGGATAGTAATTATTTTTTATTTGTTATTATTTTAGTGAAACGATATAGTAGTTCTTAAACCGCAACGGCACATAGCATTGTCCGTTATAATAAACTACAAAAATACTTTAAATCAAGACTGTGGAAAAGATGTGTATAAATATTAAATTCCTTCTTTTATCTTGCCATCTAAAATCATAAATCTAAAATCCGAAATGCCTGACTTCACCCATCTCCACTGCCATACCCAATTTTCGCTGTTAGACGGGGCAGCAAAGATCCCTGACCTTATCAGCAGCGTAAAGCAAATGGGGATGAAGGCGCTTGCCATCACCGACCATGGCAGTATGTATGGTGTTCCGCAATTTGTTGCAAAAGCTCAAAAAGATGGAATAAAACCAATTATAGGTTGTGAGTTTTACATAGCTCCGGGCAGCAGATCTGATACCGGGACCATAGCCGTCAGCGATCCAACAAAGAAAAAAGCCAAGTATTCTTATCATCAATTGCTGCTTGCCAAAGATGAAACCGGTTATAAAAATCTTTCAAAATTGAGTTCCCTTGGTTTCCTTGAAGGCTTTTACTACAAACCCCGCATTGATCTTGAATTGATAAAAAAATATTCAAAAGGGATCATTGCTACAACGTGCTGTCTGGCTGGCCAGGTTCCTTCCACTATTCTTTATTCAGGTGAAAAGGAAGCTGAGAAAGTATTTTTAGAATGGCTCAAAATATTTGGTGATGATTATTATATTGAAATACACCGCCATGGTATCAAAGAGCAGGAAATTGTAAATGAAGTACTTCTGAAATGGGTAAAAAAGCATAATGTAAAGGTGATTGCAACCAACGATGTGCATTATGTTCACCAAAAAGATTCCATTGCCCAGGATATTTTACTTTGTCTTAAAACAGGTAAGGATTACGATGACCCCGACAGGATGCGCTTCAAGAATGATCATTTCTACCTTAAGTCGCCTGATGAAATGGCTGAACTGTTCAAAGATATACCAGAAGCGATAGAAAACACCGGTGAAATTGTTGAAAAAATTCAAACACCAGATCTGAAGCGGGATGTGCTTTTACCCATTTTCAAACTGCCCGAAGGATTTCGGTCAGAAGACGATTATTTGAGGCACCTTACCCTTCAAGGGGCTAATGGTAAATATGGTGCTATGACTGATGAACTTCGTACGCGTCTTGAACATGAATTGAATATCATTAAAAAGATGGGTTATGCCGGCTACTTTTTAATCGTACAGGATTTTATTGCCACAGCCCGTAAATTGGGTGTAAAAGTAGGCCCCGGAAGAGGTTCCGTTGCAGGATCAGCAGTTGCCTATTGTACAGGCATCACCAATATTGATCCCATTCACTATAACCTGATCTTTGAAAGATTCCTCAATCCTGAACGTGTAAGCATGCCCGATATTGACATAGATTTTGATGACGTTGGCAGGCAAAAAGTGATAAATCATGTGGTTGAAAAATATGGCCGCAACCAGGTTGCGCAACTCATCACTTTCGGTTCAATGGGAGCAAAAACATCCATAAGAGATGTAGCCCGAGTACTCGGATTGCCCCTCTCAGACGCCAATCATTTAGCAAAATTAGTTCCTGAAATCCCAGGCATGACCCTTGATAAAGCTTACCAGGAAAACCCTGAATTGGCACAAAGCAAAAGTTCAAATACACCTAAGGGAAAAGTTCTGCGGCTTGCTGAAACGGTGGAAGGTTCTCCACGTCATACAGGGATACACGCTGCAGGTATTATCATAGCTCCTAACGACCTGCTTGAGCTCATACCTGTCTGCACATCAAAAGAATCAGAGCTGCTGGTAACACAGTACGATGGCTCTGAAATTGAGCATGTAGGAATGCTTAAAATGGACTTTTTGGGTTTAAAAACTTTGACGATCATCAAGGATGCCCTGGAGCTGATAAAGAAAAATCATGGCGTTGAAATTGACATAGAAAACATCCCGTTTGATGATGAAAAAACTTTTCAGCTTTACCAGCAAGGAGACACCATAGGTACTTTCCAATTTGAATCAGAAGGTATGAGAACTTACCTGAAGGAGTTAAAACCAACAAGTTTTGAGGACCTTATTGCCATGAATGCCCTTTACAGGCCCGGGCCAATGCAATTCATCCCCAATTACATAAACCGTAAGCACGGCAAAGAGAAAATTGAATATTCGCATCCCTTATTGGAAGGTATTCTTAAAAATACTTACGGCATCATGGTATACCAGGAGCAGATCATGCAAGCTGCCCGGATCATAGCTGATTATACTTTAGGAGAAGCAGATATTCTAAGAAAAATAATGGGTAAGAAAAAACCGGAATTACTCCCGCCCGAAGAAAGAAAATTTGTGCCGCGTGCCATATCCAAAGGAATAGATGAAAAGAAGGCAAAAGAAATTTTTGAAATAATGGCACATTTTGGAGGATATGGGTTTAACCGTTCGCATTCTGCTGCATATTCTGTGATAGCTTACCAAACCGCCTGGCTTAAGGCACATTACCCGGCAGAATACATGGCTGCCGTACTTACAAATAATATGAATAATATTGATAAAGTAACTTTCTTTATAGACGAATGTAAAAGACAAAACATAGAAGTATTGGGGCCAGACCTCAATGAAAGCAATATTCATTTTGATATAAATAAAGACAGAAAAATACGATTTGGGCTGGGAGCCATAAAAGGAACAGGTGAAGCTGCTGCAATGGAAATCATTTCAGATAGAGAAAAAAACGGGCATTACAAGGATACTTTTGACTTTGCTCAAAGGATCAATCTAAGAACGGTCAATAAAAAAACATTTGAAAGTCTCGCATACGCAGGCGCATTTGAGAGTTTTTCAGAAATTCACAGAGCGCAATATTTTTATAAACAGGATAGTGAGCAGGAAATTCTTATTGAAAAAATCATAAAATTTGGAAATACCTTTCAATTAGAAAAAAATGCTGCTCAACAATCTCTATTTGGTAATGGCCAAAACGGAGCAGAATTATTTACTCCCAAAATACCTGATATCGAACCATGGGGAGAAATTGAAAAATTAAGATTAGAAAAAGAAGTCGTGGGTTTCTATATTTCAGGCCATCCGTTGGATCAATTCAGGATAGATCTGGATAGTTTTTGTACTTGCACGATTGATAAAATTGAAAATTATAAAAACAGAAGTATTACCGTAGCCGGCATTGTTAATAAAGTAAATGTAAGACAGGGAAAAACCGGGCAGCAATACGCGCTTTTTACAATTGAAGACTATGTTGATTCGTTGGATTTGGCAGTTTTTGGTGAAGATTACTTAAAAATGGCACATCTGCTGAACCCGGGTGAATTTTTATTTATCAAAGGGACGGTCGGGCTGCGTTATAATTCAACTGATAAATGGGATTTAAAGCCTCACGCCATCCATTTACTGAGCGAGATAAGAACCAAGCTCAGCAAAGCGCTTGCTATCCAGATAGACCTGCAAAAGATCAATGATACAGTGTTGAAAGAAATAGAACGTATAACACATGAAAATCCCGGTAAATGTGAGCTGAGGCTTTCTCTTTATGACTTTTCTAATTCGGAGAAATCCGAAAACAAAGATATGATCACCGTTGAAATGTTATCCCGTAAAATGAGAGTAAACCCTAATAATGACCTTATTGATAAATTGAGTGAAATGGATGGGGTTTTTTGTAAATTGATCCCTGTTGTGGTTTAAAAATATTTTTGTTATCAATGATCTTTTCGCATCTCTTTTCTCTCTAAATAAAAATGTACAATCGTCATTACTATGGCGAAAACTACAAACACGACTCCTGTTATTGCAACAATTTCCATAAGTTATAAATTATTTTTTGATTAAAAAATATCCCCATACAAATAAAATTATTGAAGTAATTAAACTAATAATTAACAAGTCAATCTGTATCCCTTTTTCTTTCATCATAATTATTTGACCAACTACGAATGCTATAAGAATAATCTTCCCAATATCGCAAAACAATTTTGCTAAATATTCTCTTCTATCCATTTATTTAATTGCCTATTTTTAAAAAGTGTAAGGTGTTTCCACCTTACACCATAGTGAATTATGCCTTTGGCTTATAAATAGCTCCTGCTATCAAAGCACCGGCAATCGCTTGCAGTAATGAATCTAACATCCATCCTAATGGAATGGCTCTACCCAGATCTGCATACATAAGCGCTCCGGTAGAACTTGGCACGCCCATAAGCAAGCCAATTACAATCCCTAAACACAGCGCTGTTTTAGGACCCGGTCCGCAGCACCCGTTTCTTGCCAAGGTATAAAGATAAGCAATACCGATACCTGCTAATATTGAAAGAACAGGAAAAGCCCATTCACCTAAGTAAGCAGGCTCAGAAAGCATAGAGGGACACGGCTCTCTTGTAGCAAAATACGTATAGTATTTCCCTAATAAAAAATCATTAATAAGCCATCCAATGATACTCATGCCTATCCCGGCAGCAATACCACCCGAGATCACCCGGCCCCAGTTGGTTTGGTTTTGTGTCGTTGTGTCTTCCATAATTGTTTGGTTTTAAAGATTTACGAGTATGATTAAAGTGTCAGGCAGAAATCATC
Organism: Cytophagales bacterium; assembly: GCA_019456305.1. Classification (NCBI taxonomy): domain Bacteria; kingdom Pseudomonadati; phylum Bacteroidota; class Cytophagia; order Cytophagales; species Cytophagales bacterium. The sequence continues at coordinate 4,623 of VRUD01000013.1, forward strand.
CGAGGTACTCGGGATGAACACCACTTTTGACGTCACAAAGTTATTAAATAAAATTTATAAACCAAATGGATTCTTATATTTTTTATATCAATAATAAATTCGTACTTTTTCGCAACTGGTGGGAACTTTTTAATGCTAATAGTTATTATATTTGTATTAAAAAGATTCCAAACACTTTAATATTGCTCAACATAAATGTTGAGATACCAAATTATGACAAAACCAAAAGAAATTACCGATGCAAACTTCGATGAAGTGATTGCAACCGACAAGCCCGTTTTAGTAGATTTCTGGGCAGAATGGTGCGGGCCATGTAAAATGATAGGCCCGTTAGTAGAAGAAATAGCCACAGAATATGACGGTAAAGCAATTATTGGCAAAGTAAATGTTGATAACAACCCTAATTCTTCTGCCAAGTATGGCATCAGAAGTATTCCTACTTTATTGTTTTTTAAGAACGGAGAAGTAGTTGATAAGCAGATTGGGGCTGCTTCAAAAAGTACACTGGCAAAAAAGCTTGATGAGCATATGTAGGACGGATTGTTAATCCGTCCACGTAATAATGTAATGGGGGTAGATGGTTTTCCTTATTTCCTTTATACCTTCTTATTATGGTAATGGAAAAGACCTTAACACAAAACAGGATTTATACCTATGATGATCTGAATTATTTTCTACCCAATGGAAATTATGAGATCATTGATGGGAAAAAAGTAAATATGTCACCAACAGGATTTATACACGGAGAATTTGAATTTAACATTGCCCGGTTCTTAAAAGATCACCTTGAGAATAAAGGTTATGTTTCAGTTGGAGAGATTGGAATTGTCATAAGTAAAAAACCATTCAGGCTAAGAGCTGCCGATGTTGTATATATTAGCAAAGAGACCTCTGCCAGTAAACCTGAAGGGATACTTGAAATTGCACCTGATCTGATCTTTGAAATTTTATCTAAAGATGATACCATACAAGATATGAATGATAAGATCAAAGATTATTTGTCAATAGGTGTTAAAAAGATTGTAGTGGTTGATCCTTTTACCAAATCTCTTTCAATTTATCATCAAAATAAAAAAGATATAAACTTTTACAATTTTGATCAGCAATTTGAGTTGATTGATGGGATAAAAGTAATTACGAATAAAATTATATGACTATCTGCGCATACGATTATCTAATTTCTTTTTACCTTCATTCTATTCCCTAAAGTAAACTCGCTTTACTCTCTCACTCACATTGGTTAATATCTCATAAGGAATGGTGCCAATTGAATCGGCAAGGTCAGTGATGGGCAGGCCTTTCCCGAAAAGGATCACTTCATCTCCTTCCTGAGCTTTGAACCCTGTTATATCTACCATACACATATCCATACATACATCACCCATTACAGGTGCATAACTGCCATTGATCATAACTTTCCCTTTTCCGTTACCAAACCGCCTGTCATACCCATCGGAATAACCAGCGGCTATTGTTGCAATTGCCATATTTCTATCTGCTCTTCTTGTTCTGCTACCCTGCCTTTGGTTAGACAGGTAACCGATCGTTTCGCCTTTTTTAATATGCCTGATCTGTGAAATTACGGTCTTTAAGGTACCGACATTTTCTAACTCGGGCCAGTCCCCCCTAACAGCCCCCCTAAATCCCCCTGAATCGGTGAATGGGTGAATGGGTGAATCGGTGAATCGCTTCGTTTTCCCGCTCTCCGTTTCTCCGATTCCCCGTTTCTCCGATTCAGGGGAGTTGGAGGGGAGCTGGTAGAGGGGCTGGACACCATAAAGCCCGATACCCAGTCTTACCATATCCATTTGTGCTTCAGGAAAACGGAGAATTCCCGCAGAATTTAAAATATGTTTTACAGCTATATATCCAATTCCCTTTTCGATTCTGGAAGTCAAAGTTTTAAATTTCTTTATTTGTGTCTTTGTAAACCCATCATGCTTATGCTGATCTGCTCCCGCTAAATGGGAGAATATACTAACTACTTTTATACTGGAATTGCTTTTAAGCATCTGAATAAGTTCATCAATATCAGTTTTATCAAAACCTAACCGATGCATGCCGGTATCTAACTTTATGTGAATATTCAGTGAATCCTTGAAATCTGCTTGTATATCTTTTTTATCTATAAAATATATAAATGATTTTAAAATATTAAGACTGTATATTTCAGGTTCAAGGCTGTAATCAAGAATTTTTTTGTAAGTCTGCGGTGTGGGATTCATCACCATAATGGGCATTGTGATACCTTTTTCCCGTAATGCTACCCCTTCATCGGTATAAGCTACTGCCAGGGTTTCAACTACTTCGTATTGTAGCAGATTTGCAATTTCATAGCTTCCACTGCCGTATGAAAATGCCTTAACCATAACCATGATCTTAGTTCCTGGATTGAGCGCTGAACGGAAAAAGTTCAGGTTATGAGCAAGCGCGTCTAAATTTATTTCCAGAACGGTACCATGTACCTTTTGCTCTAACAATGAAGTGATCTTTTCAAATTCAAAAACCCTGGCGCCTTTTACCAAAATACTCTGGTTTGTAAAATCATCCTTGTTAAATTTTTTCAAAAAAGACTCTGTGTCTTTATAGAATATAGTAGTGATGTGAGAAACTATATCTTTATTTCTTGAAATAACCTCTCCAATGCCGATTAACTTATTTACCTTTTTTTCTTTCAGGAGATCTCCTATATCAGCGTACAGTTCCTTTTCCTTTAAACCGGATTGCAGCACATCTGATAATATCAAAGTTTTACCAGGATGTTGATTTTGTTGAGCCAAAAAATCCAGCGCTAATCTAAGACCCGCCAGGTCATTATTGTAAGTATCATCAATGATCGAACAATTATTGATGCCTTCCTTGAGCTCCAACCGCATAGCTACTGCGGTGAGATTTTGCATCCTTGTGATTGTATCCTTCAAGTCAATATTGAGATAAAGCAACAAAGCAATACAATGGATTGCATTTTCAATAGAGGCATCATCATGAAAAGGAAAGTCAATTTCGGATTTCGGATTATTGATTGTGGATTTTAAATCCGAAATCCGAAATCCAAAATCCGCAATTTTAAAATCTGAATCATCATTTTTCGACCACTTAACTGTTTTAATCCCTGTTATTTTTTGAAATGCGACTATCTCTTTATGTAATTCCTCATCGTCTTTACAATAAATAAGCGCTTCTGAATTTTTGAACAACTTTAACTTTTCCCTGATCTTTTCAACTTTTGAACCAAAGCCTTCATCGTGAGCGGTACCTATATTTGTAAAAATTCCAATAGTCGGACGAATGACCTTTTCCAATCGTTCCATCTCACCGGGTCTCGAAATTCCCGCTTCAAATATCCCGATCGTGTGATTATCATTGGTCTGCCAAACCGATAAAGGAACTCCTACCTGCGAATTGTAGCTCTTAGGGCTTTTCACCACAGTTTCATCAGGGCTTAGCAACTGTGATAACCACTCTTTAACGATGGTTTTACCATTGCTGCCTGTTATGCCAATTACCGGTATATTAAATTGCGACCTGTGATGTGCAGCTAATGTCTGCAAGGCGGAGATACTGTTTTCTACCTCTAAAATATTCGCTTCCGGCAAAAGTGTTGGCCAGTTCTCCCTCCCGAGTACTCGGGAGGAGTTAGAGGGGGGCTGCTCTTGCTCAATCACAAATTGCCTCACCCCTTTTGCATACAACTCTTCCAAAAAATGATGACCATTGTGCCTTTCTCCTTTTAGAGCAAAGAAAAGTGAAGAAGCAGGCGCAACTATTTTTCTGCTGTCTAATAATAAATGTTGAACAGGCAGGTCGTTAAAGAATTTTATCGTATTTCCTTTGATGATTTTTGCAGCTTTTTGGGAAGTGAGCATAGTTATTAATTAAGGATTTATGGTTATAAATTGCAAGTTTTATTTTTATATGGTATTATTGCTACAAAATTATAAAAATATAGTATTATAACATTTTTTAGTATTGGTATTTTATTTTTTTCAATTCTAAGATATGAGTCCACTCTAAAAAGTCTTTTTTGCCACAAAAGCACAAAAACACTAAACCCCACTAAAAATTAACTAATTGATTTTCAGGGTTTTGTGGGATTTAGTGCTTTGGTGTTTTAGTGGCATTTTTATTTTTTGGACTTATTAGAGTGGACTCAAGTTTTAAATGCTTAAAATTTTATTCATTTTTTATTTTTATTAATTAACATGTTTAGTATATTGCAAACTTAAATTAATATCATCATGAAAACTTCAACATCTAATTCCGACCTGTCTGCTCCCGATGGTATCGGGACAGGCGAACAGGCAGGAAAAAATTTCTTCTCCTTTCCGGAATTGTCAGGAGTAAAGAAATTAGCAGCAGCCGTAGTAATTCTTTTATGCGGACTGACTATCAGCTATAAAGCAAATGCACAATGTTTTGCAGGCTTTTACTATTTTATAGATACTGCTACCAATACTGTCTCGTTTCTTGATACGTCATATTCTCCTGTAGCGCTAATAAACAGTTGGTATTGGGATTTTGGAGATGGCTTCGTTGATAGTATTCAAAACCCTACGCATATTTATGCTGTTGCCGATACTTACTACGTATGTCAAACCATCTGGGATGATAGCGCTTGTACAAATACTTTGTGTATATGGGTAATAACAGGAGCAGGTAGTGTTTGCACTAATCCTCCTGCTGCTGGTTTTACTTACAGCGCTTCCAACCTAACGGTAAATTTCACTGATCTTTCTACACCGGCAGTATGTATTACAAGCTGGTTATGGGATTTTGGGGATGGCAATACAGATACCATCCAAAACCCATCTCATACCTATGCAGCAGTCGGAACGTATAATGTTTGTTTAATCATTTCAACCTTTGCGGGAATTGACACGTTATGTTATTCGAATGTAACAGTAGTCGGTGGTAGTGGTTGTTCTGCAGGCTTCAGCTATTCGGTAGATTCTACCAATACTGCCTGGTTCACTGATACATCATCCGGAACTGGCGGAGTAATTGCCTGGTATTGGGATTTTGGTGATGGCAGCGCTGACTCTCTTCAACAAAATCCGTCACATACTTATGCTGTTGCTGATACTTACTGGGTATGCCTAACCATCTGGGACAGCAGCAACTGTACAAATATCTGGTGTACCACTGTAATAACAACCATTATTAATTGCAATAATCCTCCTGTTGCTAATTTTACTTACACCATTCCAAGTCCGTATACAGCAAATTTTTTTGATGCCTCAACACCCGTAGCATGCATTACAAGCTGGTCATGGGATTTTGGTGACGGCAATACAGAGACCATCCAAAACCCATCACATACCTATGCTGTAAACGGTAGTTATATCGTTTGTTTAATCACTTCAACCATCGGAGGAAGTGACACTGTATGTATGAGTGTAACAGTGGTTGGTACTTGTTTTGCAGCCTTCAGCTATTGGGTAGATTCTACCAATACTGCCTGGTTTACTGATTCGTCATATACTTGGACGATGCCACCGCAGGTATGGAGTTGGGCCTGGGATTTTGGAGATGGAGATACTTCTGCCTTACAGAATCCTACACACTTTTATGCTGTTGCTGATACTTACTGGGTATGCTTAACAATCCTGGTGGATAGTGCTTGTACAGATACGTGGTGCACGATGGTACTAGCCAATGGTGTACCTTGTCAACGTACCATATCAGGCCAGGTATCAGACAGCGCAGGCGCAATCATTAGCGGAACAGTTGATCTTATAAATTATAGTCCTGTTCCCGGACAAATGACGATAGCTGCCACTACCGTACTTGATAGTTTATTACCAGGATATTATACCTTTACAAATGTATCTCAGGGGCAATACCTTATAAGAGCGGAAGGTGACAGCTTATTGTATCCTAATACTGTTCTAACTTATTATGACAGCACCAACCACTGGCAAAATGCAACAACCGTGGATGCATCATCAGTGTGTGATACCACCATCATTGCTAATATCCAACTTGTAGAATTTCCTACTAATATTGGCCCGGCCAAAATAAGCGGGCAGATAACATCATCAGGCCCGTTTAAAGACGGTAAAAACCCTATCGACCCGGTGCCAGGTATTGATATAGTAGTTGAAGAAATTGCCACAGACAAACTAATAGCTGGTACGACTACTGATGGTTTGGGATTTTATTATTTTGAGAATATACCCCTCGGAGATTATAGACTCTATGTGGATATTACCGGACTTCCGATGGATTCAACTTATTATTTCAGCGTAACCAATGCTGATACACTATTTACAAACCTTGATTTTTTTGTAGATTCTGTATCTATTACCCTTACTCCATTAACATCTGTTCAGGAAAATCTGAATGATCACACTATAAAAATTTATCCGAATCCATATAAAGATTTTACCAACATTGAGTTTACACTGAAAGAAACAAGCAGTGTTTCCCTTGAGGTATATAATATCTTAGGAGCTAAAATAAATACGATTGAAAACAGTAAAAAGCAACCCGGACATCACAACTATAAATTCAGTGTCAAAGATCTGGGATATCCTGCGGGACTATATCTTATTAAATTAAATATTGATCTTAACAGCTATTCATTAAGGATTTTAGAGTTTTAATTGAAAACCTAATAGTTTTTTCTCTCTACTGTCTTAAACGATGATTTATTGTTTTTTTAATCTTTTTAAAAAACATCAGTGAATCGGGTGAAAAAAGAGATAATCATAATTGGAGGCGCTAATGGTTCTGGGAAGACTACTTTTGCGAAAACATTTATAAAAAAGTATCCTTATGATTTTATTAATGCTGACGAAATTGCAAAGGAACTTAGTCCTGACGATTTAACAAAGAGTCAATTAGAAGCCGGTAAAATATTTTTTAAAAAGATTGATAAACTTATAAATAAAAATAAAAGTTTTATCGTTGAGTCAACATTATCTGGAAAATATTTATTAAGATTAATCCATAAGGTAAAAGAAAAGAGTTATTTAGTTAAGATTATTTATTTATTTTTACACGAACCAGAAGTTTGTATTAACCGTATAAAAGAGAGAGTTTTAAAGGGGGGACATTATGTACCTGATGAAGACGTAATAAGAAGGTATTATCGTAGTAAGAAGAATTTTTGGACTGTTTATAAACAATTAGCTGATAAGTGGTCTATAGTATATAATTCTGAAAAACAATTTATTGAGATTGTGAAGGGTTCAAAAGATAATTATTCTATTAAGAATTTGCAATTATTCAAAACTTTTATTAACGATATAAAAAAATAACATTATGGAAGTAAAAAAATTTGATGATATTGAGCTTTATCAGTGGGCTGATGAAATCCAAAAAATTGGAAATGAAGCCGTAAATCAAGTATTAAAAGAAAACAGAGAAAAAGGTATTCCAATAGTATTTTCAGAGAACGGCATTATTTATTACGAACTACCTGGTGGAGAAATAACTACTGTTAGTCCCTTTACTGGAAATGATGATAAAGGTGAAAAATCTAAATAATAATTTCACGAATCACATAATTAATCTACATCGTTATTAAAATAATTTTCTATTAAATCCTTACACCAAAATTTTTGGTGTAGATAAACGCTTTTTATTATGAAACCTATGACACCAAAAGAAGTAAGAGAAGGTGCAATCATGACCTTAGACAAAGGGGAAAACATTGTTGGAATGTGGGCGTCACCACCTATTCCTCAAACCGGTTTCTATAAGCTGCTGGCAAAACAAAAAAAAGACGGCACTATTGAATGGGCTCATTTAGTACAAAGGGCTGATGGGTCTAAAGAACTAATGTTTCGGGGAACGGCTAAATCAAAAAAAGAGCTCAACAAAGTGGTGGATTTAGCCAGCGCCCAACTTAGCAGGATTTTTGGCCCATCTATAAAATTAAAAGCCGCTAAAGCCGATTTTTATTCTTTGGAAGGCCAGAAATTTGATGATACGGTGAATTAAAGTACGATTTACGAAGTACGAATGACGAATATCGGTTTCTTCATTCGTACTTCGTAAATCGTACTTCGTAAATCGTACTTCGTACTTCGTACTTCGTACTTCGTACTTCGTACTTACAAATAATGTCAAGAAAAATAAAATCCGGATTGATCCAGATGAGCCTCCCTAAAACAGAAGGGGAAGGCACCATCGCAGAGATCAAGGAAGCAATGCTGGAAAAGCATATTCCCTATATTGAAGATGCAGGGAAACAGGGCGTACAGATCCTTTGCCTTCAGGAAATTTTCAATACACCCTATTTTTGTCCCGGACAAGATAAGGCCTGGTATGCATCTGCGGAGCCTATTCCGGGGCCAACTACCGAATTAATGCAATCTTATGCCAAAAAATATGATATGGCCATGGTGGTTCCGATCTATGAAAAGGAACAGGCAGGGTTTTTATATAATTCAGCGGCTATGATAGATGCTGATGGTAAGTATATGGGAAAATACCGCAAAAATCATATCCCGCATACCTCCGGCTTTTGGGAAAAATTCTTTTTTAAGCCTGGTAATCTTGGGTATCCTGTGTGGCAGACTAAATATGCCAAAGTGGGTATTTATATTTGCTACGATCGGCACTTCCCCGATGGAGCAAGGGTACTTGGATTGAATGGCGCTGAGATCGTTTATAATCCCTCTGCTACCGTTGCAGGACTATCGCAATATCTGTGGAAATTAGAACAACCTGCACATGCCGTTGCCAATGGCTATTTTATGGGCTGTATTAACAGGGTAGGCACGGAGAAACCATGGAAATTAGGTAAGTTTTACGGCACTTCCTATTTTGTTGATCCTAAAGGCCAGATTATTGCCGAAGCATCCCAGGATAAAGATGAGCTCCTGGTTGCTGAGTTTGACCTGGATATGATAGAGGAGGTAAGATCAACCTGGCAGTTTTTCAGAGACCGCAGGCCGGAGACTTATGGGAAGCTGGTGGAGCTGTAAGTTAGATGCTGGATACCTCTTAATCGTACCATAGTGGAATTGAAAAAGTCTACTATTTAAATCCATATCGAGAAACATATTATAATAAAAAAAACGGTATGGTTTATTATCAATCACCAAACGGTACTCAATGGATACTTATACTTTAAAAATTATAATATTTATTTTGATTATTAGTACTCTAAAACTTTCTGCTCAAAATGATACCTTATCAGATAGTGAAAGTGTACTTAAAGATAGCTCCATAATAGATAATATTAATATTCTAAAGATAAACTATTTTGATTTAGGTAAAAGGGATGCTAAAATACATTATAAAAAATTTACTCCATATTGTATTGGAGCTATATCTGGATGCGCTTTACCATTCGGTTTGTGGAATATTTTAAGTGGAGGAGCTTGGAGTCAAATCTATTTTCTATATATTACACCTGTTACTATTATTACGCAAGCTATTCCTTCTAAATTAAATAATCCTATTAATCCTTACAATCAATTATTTAAAAATAATGAGGAATATTATAAGGGTTATAAGAGAGGTGTATATAATATAAAAAGTCGTAAGTTTATTATAGGATTTGGATATGGGTTAATTATAGCAGTTGAAACTATAGGTATGATTATGCTGCTTGACTATTTGGCAAATTCAGGTGGTTAAATTTTTTAACATCCTTATAAACTTAAATCAATAAATAAAGATAAATAAACTCCTTAATATTATTACAAGATGAAAAATGTAAAAACTATCTTAAACCAATTAATCTTCCTTAGTCTTTTGCAATTATCATTACCTTATTCCAAGTGCCCGGGACAATCAGTCAAAGGTAATGGGAATATAATAAAGCAAGAGCGAAAAGTTCCTGCTTTTAACGTGATTGAAATTCATGACGCATTTGAGGTATATTTATCACAAGGATATAAGGAAATCGTGACGATTGTGACAGATGAGAATCTACTCGAAATAGTTGTAACAGAAGTAAGAGACAACATACTGGTGATTTCAAATAAGCAAAAAATAATAAGATCAAAAAGCACTAAACTATACATTACATTCAAAGAGTTAAATAAAATAGATATTTTAGGTGCAGTTACCTTAAACGGAGGTTCTAAATTTAAATTTGATATTTTAAAACTCATGGTAACCGGAGCCGCTACAATAAATTTAGACCTGGTTGCCAATAAGCTGGTATCAGACTTGATAGGAGGGACTGAAATCAAACTAAGTGGAAATGTCTCAATAGTAAATATGAATATTTCAGGCGCTGCAAATTTATCCGCTTTTGACCTTATTACAGATAATTTTAAAATCTATATTTCCGGAGCAGGTAATGCTAAGATAAATGTAAATAAACAGTTAGACGTATCAATTTCCGGGGCAGGCAATGTTAAATACAAGGGTAATCCTTCGATCAAAAAAAATATTTCAGGAGTAGGTACAATACAAAAGCTGTAATTGATGATTAATAAGTTTATTTAAATCTATGGCAGAATTCCAAAAACCACAATCAGAAAAAGAATTTGATAAAAATTTCGCCCAGATAAAGCCGGTGATGAACGAAACAGAGGCTTATTACGAAAGCTCAAGGTGTTTGTTCTGCTATGATGCTCCTTGTGTTGCTGCCTGCCCTACAGGAATAAACATCCCTCTCTTTATCAGGCAGATCAGTTCAGGAAATCCGATAGGCGCTGCACAAACCATTTACGATTCAAATTATTTTGGATTTGCATGCGGGAAGGTTTGTCCAACCGAGGTTTTGTGTGAAGGATCGTGTGTTTATAATGAACAGGATATAAAGCCTATTGAAATAGGACGATTGCAGAGTTACGCTACAAATGATGCTATAAAGAAAAATAAAAAACTGTTTATTCCCCCGCCAGATAACGGCAAAAAAGTAGCGATCATAGGTGCCGGGCCTGGTGGAATATCCTGTGCCGCAGAGTTGCGAATGCTCGGCTGCCAGGTAAACATATACGAATCAAAAGAAAAGCCATCAGGGCTGACCGTTTATGGTGTTGCGCCTTACAAAATCACAAATGAAGAAGCGCTGAAAGAAATGGAATACCTGGAAGAGCAATTTGGTTATAAAGTAAAGTATAATCATCCAATTAAAGACAAAAAGCAGTTAGAGGAATTAGAGCAAAATTATGACGCCATCTTTATCGGGATAGGTTTGGGGGAAACTTCAAGCATAGAACTGCCGGGCGAAAACCTTGAAAATTGCATTGGTGCAGTCGAATTCATTGAAAAGCTGCGAATGGAGCATCATAAAGTTAAAGCAGGCAAAAAGGTGATCGTATTAGGTGGTGGCAATACTTCCATGGATGCCGCATCGGAATCATGTAGAATGGGAGCAGAACAGGTAATACTGGCATATCGCAGGTCAAAGAAAGAAATGCCTGCCTATGAGTTTGAATATGATCTGGCAAAATCTGTGGGGATAAAAAGCTTATTCAACGCAGCACCGGTTGAGATCATTGGTAATGAAGTAGCAGAAGGAGTGAAATTTATCAGGACAGATTCAAAGAACGGCAAATTAGAAACAATTCCCGGAAGTGAATTTGTGGAGGCATGTGATATGGTGATCAAAGCAACAGGCCAATCAAAGCAGGTAGAACTTTTGAGCCTGATCCCCGGTTTGAAATTAGATAAAGGTAAAATAATAGTAAATAAAGAAAACTACCAGACAGGAAACCCAAAATATTTTGCTGCCGGTGATTGTGTGAATGGCGGCAAGGAAGTGGTCAATGCCGTGGCGGAGGCGAAGGTTGCTGCGAATGGGATTCACAGGTATTTTAAATCTAACAACAGATAACGTGTTGTCGGGTGTTTCCACCCGACACCCCTGTCGAGTAGAAACACCTGACAGCACTACAAGAAAAAAATCTTCTTAAGCTAAATTAAATCCCAAATATTTTCATCTTCCATTCATTCTAACGTTGTTCCATTATTGCAAATTAAATGTGTTTTTCTTACTTTTGTGGATTGGATATCAAAAATAGATAATAATTTATGAATGACCGGATTATAATAGACCCAGATATACAACATGGCAAACCTGTAATTAAGGGTACAAGAGTTCCTATTACACGTATTATTGGAGGGATTGCAGGAGGTATGACGAAAGAAGAAATAGTACGTGAATACGAAGTCACGGAAGAGGATATTCGTGCTGCTCTGAAATATGCTTGTGAGCTTATTGAAGAAGAAGAATTTCACCCTCTTCCAACGATAGAATAAGGTTATGCGATTTTTAATTGATGAGGATTTGCCACGTTCAACTTCAGATCTTTTGCAACGTTATGGACATCAAGCAACAGATGTGCGTGACATAGGTTTAAGAGGTGTAAAAGACACACAAATTGCTTCCTACGCTAAAAGTAAAGGCTTGTGCATACTAACAGGAGATTCTGATTTTGGGGATATACGTAATTATCAACCGTCTCAATATAATGGAATTGTCGTTTTAGGTATTCCTAGAGATTCAACAGCTATGTTTATTCTCAATCTATTAGAAGGATTGCTTAAACAAGATAAGGTGGTTACGGAAATGGGTGGCAAATTATTAATCGTTGAACCTGGGCGTATTAGAGTAAGAAAAAAATAGTTTAATGGATAAATTCCAAATAATCACCCAATATTCCCCATGGTTAATATTGCTATGTTTGATTGCAGGATTTACCTATTCTTTTATTTTATACCGCAAGCCATCTCCCTGGAATAAAACAATAAATCAAATTCTTTCAGTCGTTCGCTTCCTGCTGGTTTCGTTCCTTTGTTTCCTGTTATTAAGCCCTTTCGTAAAACAGATCAGGAATTTTATTGAGTTACCTACCGTTGTCTTTGCTGTTGACAATTCTCAATCAATAACATTAGGATCGGATTCCACGCAATTACAAAAATACCTGTCTGAAGTAGAAAAGGTAAAAACAGCATTGGAGTATGAGGATATTAAGGTAGACCTGCAAACATTCAATGAAGATGAAAAATCAAATTCCCTTAATAATATAAAATTCAATAAAAATTCAACGGATATAAGCCGCCTGCTAAAAAATGTAGAATCAAATTATGAAAACAGGAATTTAGCCGGGGTCATATTAATATCTGATGGTATTTATAACCAGGGTATCGCTCCGAATTTTTTCAATTACAATTTTAACATTTTCACCGTTGGGCTCGGTGATACTATACCCAGGAAGGATATTAATTTAAGGGCGCTTTATTACAATAAAATTGCCTATGCAGGTAATAAATTTCCGGTCGTAGCTGAAATTTATAATACCGGATTTAAAGGTGAAACTATCAATGTCTTTCTGCGCCAGCATGGAAAAATAATAGCAAAGAGACCTTTCAGGATCACTAATAATAACAGCATTAATGAGATAGAATTTTATATTACCTCTTCACAAAAAGGGATCCACCATTATGAAGTAATGACAGAGCGCCAGGATGGAGAGTTTACATACATCAACAATACAAAGCATGCATACATTGATATTATTGAAGGAAAAGAAAGGATCCTGCTTGTGGCATTAACGCCTCATCCGGATATTAAAGCAATAAGAAGCGCAGTAGAACAAAACGAAAATTACGAGTTTAACACCTACATTTTAAATGTAGAGCACGGGCACAAAGAATTTAATGTAGAAAAGTATGACCTGATCATCTTTCACCAGGTACCCAATAAATACAATAAAGGAAATAAACTTATTCAAAAATTCCGCAATATACCCCACTGGTTTATCCTGGGGAGCCAATCAAATTTCCAGACGTTCAACCAGGTAAACAACGGCATAATGATCCACCCAAGAGGCAATCAAACAGATTTGGTAACTTCATCTTTTAACCCGGATTTTGATAAATTCCGGTTTTTAGAATCCAGTCAGGCTATCCTGCAAAAGCTGCCGCCTTTGAAAGTTCCTTTTGGTGAATATAAGATCTCTCCAAATACTGACGTGATCTTCTTTCAGAAAGTTGGAAGTATAACTACCGGCAAACCCTTATTTATAGTAAACGCAGATCCGGACTACAGATCAGCGGTTTTATTGGGTGAGGGTATCTGGAAATGGAGGCTGCAGGAATATTTACAGACAGATAAGTACAATACATTTGATAATTTGATCATTAAACTGATCCAATACCTGTCAGCCAAAGAAGACAAAAGAAAATTCAGGGTTTATCCAATTTCAAATGAGTTCAACAGCACGGATAAAATAATTTTTGAAGCCCAAATTTATAACGATGTTTATGAAAAGGTATATGGCAAGGAAATAGCGCTTAAGATCACCGGTGAAGAAAATAATTTCTGGTCATACAGTTTTGTGAATAGTGAAGATTATTCAAGATTTGAAGCAGGCAGCCTGCCGCAGGGTATTTACAGGTATCATGCTTCCTGTAAAATTTCCGGTAAAACCGAAAATAGCGCAGGAGAATTTACCATTAAAGAGCTCCAGCTTGAAGCAACCAATACAACGGCAGATCACAATATGCTCAGACAATTAGCGGAACAAACTGGCGGCAAATTCTTTCTGTCTGAAGATATCAAGCAGATTGCCGGACATCTTATTGATAGCAATATTGCAAAAAATATTATTCACAGTAAGGAAGCATTATCAGAGCTGATCAATCTCAGGTGGCTGCTGTTTTTGTTCCTGTTTCTGGTCTCTTTGGAATGGTTTGTCAGGAAGTATAAAGGAGGGTATTGAGAGACGGGAAATGGGGAAAGGGTTTAGGTGAATATACCTGATAATTATTTTATTATACTTGTTTTCAAATTATCAAATCTTTTTAACCGTTACGCCCAGATCAACCATTTCCTGTAATTCTTTCCCTACATTTTTCATTTCAGTATCATTTTCTTTATAACACCAAATTATATCAACCTGGTACCCCTCTTTACTTATTTTTTCAAGTTTATAAAGTAATTCCAGAAAGCATTTGTATGATGATGAATTAAAATAATCAAGATTAAAGACAATTTTAGTATATTTGTTCGGTTTGGCACAATATTGATCCAGCCAATCCAGTATTGGACTGTAATATTCTGAAGTATTTTCCGGAAAAGAGTTGCCGGAAATTTCAAATTTGTTATTTTTGGGGTCAAATATTATATTAGGAGTATCCTCTTCGGCATTGAAATTAAGAATGTCCATGATTATAAATGTATAAAACAGCAATAATACAAATAAGAACATAGTTATACAAATTGATTAAAAAAATTTTAACACAGAGGGCACAGAGTTTTACGAGTTACACAGAGAAAGATTAAAAGGTATATTCACAGAAATATTGTCGGCTAAAAAATAAAATTAGTTACTCTGTGTTAAAATATTAATAACATTGAAATTCCGATAAAATAAAATCAAATTCAAATGCGAAAAACAATATTATCATTTTTAATTATCATTATTATTAATATTTGCGGCTACACCTGGGGTTTCTTTGCCCATAGAAGGATCAACCATCTTGCGGTATTTACCCTGCCGACTGAGATGGTCAGCTTTTATAAGAAACACATTCTTTATATCACTGAAAATGCAGTGAACCCTGACAGAAGGCGCTATGCGGTAGAAGGAGAAGCGCCCAGGCATTATATTGACATTGATCATTTTGGGAAAGATGCTATTTATACGATGCCCCGAAGATGGGAAGATGCAGTTGCAAAATACACAGAAGATACCCTTATGGCTTACGGTATCGTGCCATGGCATATCAACACGGTGAAGTATTGGTTAACAAATGCATTCAGGGATAAAGATGTAAACCGCATTTTACGTATTTCGGCAGACCTCGGCCATTATATTGCAGACGCCAATGTGCCGCTTCATACCACCGAAAATTATAACGGTCAGTTTACAGGCCAGTATGGGATACACGCATTCTGGGAATCACGATTGACGGAATTATATTCGGATGAGTATGATTTTTTTGTGGGACAGGCAAGCTATATTAATGACCCATTGGAAACTGCCTGGAGTGCGGTTACTCAGGCCCATCTTGCTTTGGATTCGGTATTTTCATTTGAGCGGCAATTAAACCAAAAGTTTTCCGGGGATAAAAAGTATAGTTTTGAGGACAGGCTTAACCGGACTACACGCGTTTATTCAAAAGCTTATTCTAAAGCATACCACCAGATGCTCAATAACCAGGTTGAAAGGCAGATGAGAAGAGCCGTCAAGATGACAGGTGACTTCTGGTACACCTGCTGGGTAGATGCAGGCCAGCCCAACCTGGATGAACTGACCGGAAATGAATTAACGGAAGATGAAATTAACAAACAGAAAGAAGAGGAAGAAAAATGGAAGAAAGGAAAGCTGAAGGCAAGGAAGCATGAACGTTGATATAAAAGTTGCTGGTTACTGGGTACTGGTTGCTGGGTAAAGGTAGTGATTACTGTCAGAAAGAATTACCAACCTGCCTGCCGAAAGCAAATAATCCAGAACCCAGTAACCAGAGCCCAGTAGCTGTTCATTAAGAGCACAAATAATAGATTGAAATATAAATTTCATTTAAACATTGAAATTCCGACTTCAATTCAAATGTCCGCCTCAAAATGCAGATAAAATCCATGTTCCCCACGACCATTCACACTGTATTCAATCCTAAACACTGTATCATAAAAAGTCACAATATCCAGCCCAATTCCTCCACCTTGAAGAAAACTATTGGTTAATGGATTGTTTTTTTTTGTAAAACTTTTATTTACCACATATCCTGCGTCTGTATAGACCTTTAAATAAAGCGCAAAAGGAATGGTTTGAAACTGCCGGATCGGGATCAAAGTTTTAAGTTCTTTTGTAGTTGAAAATAGCTGCTTTTTCAGGGTAACTTTTCCCAGCAAATAGTGCTGTCCGTCAATCACATAAAATTCATAGCCCCTTACAAAGTCCTGGTAATAGCCAAATGCCATGGAATTAAACCAGGGCTGTATTTTGGGGATGGAATTTTTTGTTTTGATCAACCAAGCCAGGTAGGTCTTTTTCCCAACATCCCAAAATTTTGAATAACCGGCTGTAAATTCCAATTGATTGATGTCATTGAATATGCCTGTTCCGGGCTTTTTTACTTCAAACATAAAATAACTTCCTTTAAGAGGATAGTATTGTATATCTCTGAAATCTCTTTTATAGGCATAGCTGACCTGGAAATATTTTTGTTCATGATCCCCCTTATTATTAAAATAATTCGGATTCAGCGCTATTACTGTGTCAGCAATGGTATTGTAGTTGAATTTTATATCAAGAGAATGGCTTATGTGTATTGCTTTTCTTCTAAAAAGCTTCACCCCGGCATTGAACCTTTCTCTGATGAATTCAGGGTCCTCATAAAAAACAAGCTTATTTTCGAAGGCTTTGACCGTATCTCCTGTCTTATAAGCAATCTCCCTGTTTCTTGAATAAGATATTGAAGGCCTCATGCCTACAATTTGTTTTTTGTCAATATAGGGGATGTTGTAATAAAGTTCATATTTTCTTGTATAGCCTGATTGTAAAACAACCTTTAGCCGTTCATTTTTACCCCTGCAGTTTTCCTGGTAAAATCTGATCCCGTATTCAATCCTGTCAAGGTCTTTATTTTGCTCGTCCCACCAAACATTGAAATTCCTGTCTGCCAATTCTAAGATAGGGATAGGGAAGGTGTACCAGCGTTCTTTTACAATAATAATTATATCTATGAATTCATTATTTTCTGATCTTCCCTCATTCCCCTGCCCGCCTGCCTGCGCCTTTGGGGCTCCGGCAGGCAGGCGTTTTACGTCTGAATATACCAAACGCTCTGCGCTTAGCTCTACTGTTACAAACAAGCCAGTATTAAAAATATTATTCCGGTTAATTTCCAATAGGTGGTCTATAGATCCTTCAGTCAAAGTATCACCAACACCAAAATTCAATTCTCTAAGGATTATAAGATCTTTTGTTCTTGTATTTCCCAGTGTAATAATTTCCTTGATGATGATAGATTTTTTGTCAAATTGTAGAGACGTTGGGTAGAGACGACCAAATTGGGCGTCTCTACCCAACGTCTCTACAATTTGACTTGTATCCTGATCCGAATGACTTGGTAATGCGTTGATATTATAGATAAGAACATAGCTTTGCAAATTGATTAAAAAAAATGCCACTAAATCACGAAAACACAAAATCCCACAAAAAAAAGGTTTATAAAATAATTTAGAGGGATTTTGTGTTTTAGTCCCGCCAAAGGCGGGATTGTGGCAAAACATTGAAATTCCGATACGTTTAAAATAGAAAAAAATAATGATACAACATTTTGTTTCTTTTGGAAATGTCATAACTTTGTCTAAATGTTGAATTAAACTGATGCCAATATACGTATGTATAATGCTAATCCCGCCTTTGGCGGGACTAATGATATGAAAAACTATTTAACATACCTGTTTTTAATGATGCCTTTTTACCAGATTACCTATGCACAGGTCAATCCTGCCTCAACCATAGTGACTTTTCAAAAAACTTTTGGAGGAAAAAATGATGATATTGGCAATTCAGTTCAGCAAACTAAAGATGGGGGTTATATTATCACAGGCGGTACGAGAAGTTCCGAAACAGAGCTTGATGATGTACTTCTGATAAAGACCGATGCTCTTGGAGATATTATATGGGAAAAATCGTTTGGAGAAAAAGGTAACGATGCCGGCTGGTCAGTTCAACAAACTGCAGACGGTGGCTATATTATTGCAGGCGAGATGAGCCATTCCAGGGCAGCGAAAACCTATGTCTATCTTATCAAGACCAATGCTAAAGGAGATGTTCTGTGGGAAAAATCGTTTGGCGGAAAAGATTACGATGCCGGTTATTCTGTTCAGCAAACTGATGATAATGGGTATATTATCACAGGCGAAACCAGCAGCTTTGGAGCGGGGGTAGATGATGTTTATATAATTAAGACCTCTGTTAAAGACGATGACCATTTGACAAAGACCTATGGAGGTAAAGACAGTGATGTGGGTTATTCAGTGCAGCAAACTGCTGACGGAGGCTTTATTATCACAGGACTTACCAGCAGCTTTGGAGCAGGAGGCTTTGATGTTTATTTGGTCAAGACCGATGCCCGGGGAGAAGCGCTTTGGACAAAATCCATTGGGGGGAAACAAAGCGATGCCGGCAGATCAGTACAGCAAACTACTGACGGGGGTTATATTATAACCGGATTTACCGAAAAAGGAAATTTTGACGTTTATTTGATAAAGACCAATGCTGCCGGAGATACAATGTGGACAAAAACCTTCGGAGGAACAGGCAGTGATGTCGGCTATTCAGTACAGCAAACTACTGATGGGGGGTATATCATCACAGGAGAGACCAGCAGCTTTGGAGATGAAGACTTTGATGTTTATTTGATAAAGACAAATTTCAATGGCACAACGCTCTGGACAAAAACCTTTGGGGGAAAGGGCATTGATGTTGGCAGATCGGTCTGGCAAACTGCTGACGAAGGCTTTATTATCACAGGATGGACTGAGAGCAGGGGGGCAGGCGGTGTTGATGTATTGTTGATCAAAACCGATGCCAAGGGGAATTGCAAGGAACCCTCTAACAAATGACGAGTGATGAATGAAAAATGAAGATGGGTTATGGATATTGGGATGCTGGTTTTTATTCGTATCATTTGTAAATCAAAAGCATGGTCATAGATTCAGGAATTTTTATTGCTAAGCGCAGATATACAGATTCACATATTTATAGTCTTAACATTTGCGACACTAGTATAAGTAATACTGTTTTTGTATCTTGATTTTTTTTCAACCAAGTCTAACAGACTACGTAAATTCTCATTTAATTTAATAAACCTTACCTTTTTGCCAAGCAAATTTAATTTAGTCCTATGGCTGTGCAATTCGTCAAAAAAGGATCTTGTTGCATAAGATATTTCAGAAAAGTCCAGATTGATGTTATTCTCAGTTGATTTCGAGAGAATATCAAATAGATCACGTGCTGCCTGTCGGGTAATTAAACCCGAGGCATTAAATAGTTGACTGATATTTATTACTTCATTTGACATAGTCATATAAGTTAAACGTAGAAACAGGCTTGTTAAGTTTCATCATAACGATTGTTCCCTTCCAATAGTATTTGGCAAAGTTAATGAATTTTTTACCAAATTTAGCAGAATGCCAAAATGCAGCATCACCAGACATGATGAAAAACTCTCCATTGAATTCTCTTTCTTTAAAGTTGAGCGAGGGAAAAAGAGATTTTTATTTGATTTTCTACGAATGTTTCTGGTTAAACGAAAACCCATGCGGTGGGGTATGCTCTTTGCCACCGCAGGTACGAGGATGGCAATTGATAAAACTGCTGTGAGCCTTCAATACCCTACAACTCTACTTGAACTATACTAGGCTTTGACGTGAAGTATCTATGGAATATCCATGCCTTTGAAGTGGGGGAATTAGCGATGTGTTATGAGCGATCTCCACTTCTACATAATACAAAATATAAGCTATAAAAAAATAATATAGTAAATAATTTGGCATTTATGAACATAAATAGTTATATTTGCAAAAAATGTCTCAATTATGAAAACAAAAAGAGAAAGATTTGAAATTATTGCTTCAAATAGAGTTCAAAAGATTATTGATACTCTTGATAGCTTGAGTAAGTGTTCTAACAGAAATAACTATGAATATAATGAGATAGATATAAGAAAGATGGAAAAAGTATTCAAGGAAAAAATGAATGAGGTATTAGCTTTATTCAATAATGGTCTCAAGAAAGGGTATAAAACAGAATTTAAATTTTGAAGCAATAAATAATCGAGCATTACATGCTATATTACATCAATACTTGTATAGAATATGAACAATGAACAGGTCAAGCAATTGTGTCTGAGTCTAATGACGGCAGATACCGAACGAGATATTATTTCAATTCTCAAACAACATGGTTATTGGGAGAGGTCAGAGTTTTGGCGATATTATGGAGACAAAGAGAATAATTACAGTGCTGCAGGTAACCAGGCTGACGAAGCTGAGGCAGCACTGGTGGAGAAAATTACGAATTCCAGGGATGCGATATTGATGAACGAGTGTTGGATGAAAGCTATAGAGCCAAAAAGCGATGAGGCACCGTCTGGCGTAAAGGAGGCTGTTGCAGAATTTTTTGAAGAAAACCCAAAGAACGAATTGGCGGGGCAAATAAAAGAATGGTCAAAAGAGAAAAGGCGTGAAATTGCTAAAAACATATCTGTTTATATAACTGGAAATAAGCCAGCAAAGGATTTGTTTCCTTGCATTAATATTGCCGATAAAGGTGAAGGTCAAACACCACTCGAAATACCTAATACCATACTCTCATTAGGAGAATCTATTAAAAGGAAGATACCCTTTGTGCATGGGAAATGGAATATGGGTGGCACTGCAGCATTGGTTTATTGTGGAAAGGCCAATTTACAATTAATTGTAAGCAGAAGGAATCAGCAGTTGATCAAGGATGAGGAACGGAAAGAAACTGATAATAATTGGGGTTTTACTATTGTGAGAAGGGAAGACCCAGTTGGCAAAGAAACATCATCAACGTACAAATATCTAGCACCTGTTGAAGCAGAAGCAAACCCTGGTAAGGGTGAATTATTAAACTTTAATAGCAACACCTTCCCAATTTTTGCAAAATATAATGAGCCGTATTCTGTGAAATCAGAGTGGGGTACACTTGTAAAACTATATGAATACGAGACCAGGTACAAGCAAAATGTGCAGGGAAGTGGAGGACTGTTGCGCCCTTTAGATTTGTTGGCACCTGATCTTGGCTTGCCCTTCCGTCTGCATGAATGCCGATACGAAGGAACTCCTGGCTCTTTTGAACATCAAGTTAATGGCCTGCGTGTAAGGTTATACGATGACAGAGGAAATGCGCTCGAACCAGGATATCCAACTTCGCATAATACCGTAACTAATGGAGAACCATTTTCATTCTCTTTATATGCCTTTAAGGATGACAAGGCAAAAACATACCGTGACAGCGAGAAAGGTGTCATTTTTACTCTCAATGGTCAAAGTCAGGGATGGTTTGATGATAGAATTTTCACAAGAAATAAGGTTAGTTTGGGATTCTTGAAGAACTCCTTGCTGTTAATTGTAGATTGTAGTGGTTTAAGCTATCGGGCGCAGGAGAAACTATTTGTAAATGATAGGGTGCATATAAGAAAGGGGCCATATAGAGATAAAATCGAAGATGAAATAATCGACTATCTTGCTAATCACCAGGGGTTAAGCGACTTGCAAGAAGAAAGGAAAAGGCAATTGCAAGCTGACAAACTTGATGATTCAAAGCCATTGGAAACGGTGCTGTCAAGTGTGTTCAAACATTCAAGTGCCCTATCAAAAATATTCCTGAAAGGTCAACGGCTTTCCAACGCTTTTAGATCCGAAAGGGTTGAGGGTAAAAACAAGGATTACAAAGGCCTTCCGTATCCGACATATTTCAAATTCAAAAAACTTGATTATGGTAAAGTGCTTGCTCGTGATGCATTTCAGTCGACCAGGTCAAGAATTGGATTTGAAACCGATGCTGAAAATGATTATCTGATAAGAAAAACTAATCCCGGTAGCTTCAAGTTGTTCCTGAAGGATGAAAAAGGAAACCTCATTGAGGCAAAGCAAAAGCACGTAGTCTATGGATTGAGCTTACTAAATGGCATTGCGATCGTGAATATTGATATTGATTCACAAATGAAAACAGGGGATAAGGTACGCTTTATGCTTGAAGTGACTGATCCTATGCGAATTGCGGAACCCCCATTCCAAAATGAGTTTGTACTGACTATTTATCCGAAACCAACCAAAAGAACAGGGGGTAAATCAATGAGGTCTAAACCACCAACCACTATTCCAGGTAAAGATAGAGATAAATCGGGTGGGGTTAAATTTCCAAAAATTTACCAAGTCAACGAAAGTGAATGGGGTAAGCATGAGTTTAATAAGTTCTCGGCAATGAGAGTTGTTAAATCCAAAATTAATGAAAACGGTAAGAATGAGGTTGAATTTACATTTTATGTGAACATAGATAATATCTACTTGCAGCATGAGGTAAAGGATAATATTGAGGATAAAAAAACAACAGAGGCTTATTTCAAATATGGTATGGCTTTGCTTGGCATATCAATTATTTATGACGACCAGCAGAACAAGGATGAACAAAATAAGTATGAGGGTATTGAAGAAAGAATCGCTGGATTTTCAAGGGCAATGGGACCAATGATAATACCCATGATTAAAGAATTTGGAGACCTTGACTTAAAAGATGAACTGCTTGAACAGTTAGCTGATTAACCTGTGAAATAGTACAACCTCATTTGAACTGGGAGTTTTGCCTTTATTTTGTGTATACCATTTGCGGTTGGGTACTTCTCTCCAAATTCTTGATTTGAATGGCTTAATTTCATAGAACCCAGCCAATTTCATCACTTCAAGATACTTAGGTAGCTGCCATTCAGGTTTGGAAAACGCTAATACCTGGACAATAAGGGTTTCGTTGTCACAAACCTTTGCGACAGAAGAAAAGGTATCCTTGATATTTTGGAAGTAATTAATAAGCCCTTCCTGCTGCCGATTGCCCATCGTGTAATGAGTCAACCCATGCCCGTCTAAACTATTTGCAATCCAGAAAGGTGCCGGGGTTTCTTTGCTACCATGTATTTGCCAACGGTGATAGACCACGTGAATACCTGGGTAAGGTGGAGATGTGAGAACCAACTTTGGTGAGTTCGATTTTTTAAGCGTTCTTGACCGTTTGATTTCAATTGCTGGTTTATTGATTTGCAAAGACATAACATCGTTTTTATGTTCAGCAAGTGCGAATTTGAGTTGGGTAGAGCCAACGAGCATTTGCTCTATTGTAGTCCATAATTTAGCACGGAATCTCTTTGCGGAAGGGATTTCTTTTTTTGAGTCAAGTGCCCATTGCCCTGTCTTCAACAAAACACAACGCAAAAAATTCTTTACTTTTACTGTAGTCCTTACTTTTTCAAGGTCATTGATAAACTGTTCGGATAATTTGCGAATTGGCCATGTGGTTTTGTTAGATAAGTTTCTTTGGTAGCCAGCTTCAATCCATTGTTCAGGTCGTTCTGAGTGAGATTTGCAGTTCATTTTTTTAATTGTCAAGGCAGTCCACTTTTTAACAAATTCAGTTTCTTTCTCTGTTAATGGGGAAGTTTTGACTGAGGCAATAAAGTACGCCAAACTGCTTATGTCAAACCCAATGGCAGGTCTATTAAGAATCTGCGCTTCAACTAAGGTTGTTCCTCCACCCATGAAAGGGTCGAGAATAAAGTCTCCAGGTTCAGTGAATGATTCAATTGCTTCTCTGGCGAACAATGGTGAGAATCGAGCCGGATAATTATAGAAATCATGGGTGTATCCTGATACCGTACTTCGGTCATTAACGGCTTTTACAAAAGTATCCAGATTTATTCCTTTTGCTATCATGTTAGTTTTTTGTTGATACGAGTAGTTCTCTTATGTCCACATCTAGGATTCTTGCTATTTTTTTTAAATTTGTTAAATGCGGTTGTGATTTATTGTTACAAATCGATGCAATGGAGGTGGTGCTTTTTCTAAGTTTCTCCGCAAGCCATTTTTGTGTTTTACCTTGAATTACAAGTATCTCCTTTATTCGATTGATACGCTCCATGATTTGTATATTGAATGTAAATATAAGTTCTGCTTATATTAATAGAAGCAAGAATTTCACAAATATAAGAATAATTAATGTTAATAACTAATATTTGAATGTTGATAAAAGCAAGCTCTTTTGCAAAGTTTTGGTTTGCCTATCAACAACTTCCTGTTGGTATCTTGTATATCAGATTATTAAAACCAGATGAAACATATTAACTTTGCATTCGTAGGATTCCAACTAATGTATTACCGGAGAAAAATATTGCTTGCGTTGTTAGAGAAAATGGGCGGTAAGCTACTGCCTACCGATATGCAAAAACTACTTTTCCTGTTTTGCGAAAGACAAAGGGAAAAGAACTACGAGTTTGTACCATACCGTTTCGGTGGTTTTTCCTTCCAGTCGTATGCCGACAAACGTACCCTTACAAAATATGGTTATTTAAGTGATGTGGACGGATGGGAACTGACCGATAAGGGCAGAAACTTCAGCAGTACATTAAAAAATGAAGATCAAACTGCGTTGCAACAGGTTGCGGCAAGGTATGGCAAAATGCGGGGCAACCCATTGGTGAAGGAAGTTTACCGGAATTACCCGTATTATGCCATTTACAGCGAAATATTGGAAAAGGTGCTGTCACAGGAAGAAATAAAGAAAGTGGAAGCGCAGAGGCCAAAAGAGAACAGCGAAGCGTTTTTTACGATCGGCTACGAGGGTATCTCGCAGGAACGATATCTTAACAAACTGATAAAAAACAATGTGAAGCTGCTTTGTGATGTGCGGAAAAATCCGCTTAGCATGAAGTACGGGTTTTCAAAAAATCAACTAAAAGATGCTTGCGAGCATGTCGGCATACAATATTTGCATATCCCTGATTTGGGAATTGTCCCGGAAAAGCGAAAGGAACTCAACACCAAAGAGGATTACGAAAGATTGTTTGAGGAATACGAGCGCACCACTTTGCGGGAAGAAAAGGAGTCGTTAGACCGGTTGCTGACTTTGTTGAAACAATACAAGCGGATTGCCATTACCTGTTTTGAAGCATGTGAAACGCAATGCCATAGAGGCAAGGTAGCCAAAACGTTGCAAAAAATGCCGGAATGGAAATATCCTGTAAAGCACCTGTAAAATGGCAAAACAACGCGTATTGATTACCGTCAAGACCTACCCGACCATTTCTAAAAAATACGATGAAATAGTTTGCACTGCCGGATTTACGGCAGAAGGCAAATGGATTCGTCTTTACCCGATTCCATTTCGCAAGCTGGATTACGTTCACCAGTACAAGAAGTACGATTGGGTGGAAATGGATTTAACCAAAAACACCAGTGATTTCAGGCCCGAAAGCTACCGGCCTGTTAATATAGATGTTGACGAACCTGTTAAAGTTGTTGGGCATATTGAAACAAAAGACAATTGGGCCGAACGGAAAAATATTGTATTGAATACGGTGTATGACGATTTAGAGCGATTGATTTTAGAAGCAAAGGATAAAAAGGTTTGTACTTCGCTTGCGGTTTTCAAGCCGACAAAAATTCATGATTTTATTTGCGAAGCAGTTGAACGGGAATGGGATAACAAGAAGAAAGAACAATTGTTACAAATGAAACTGTTTGAGCAAAAGAGGGATTTTGAAGTTGTTCGGAAACTGCCCTACAAGTTCAGCTATGTGTTTGAAGATGTAAACGGCAAGAAACCAACTTTGATGATAGAGGATTGGGAAATTGGCGCTTTATATTGGAACTGTCTTGCCCGCAATGAAGGTGATGAAAAAGCAGCTTGCAAGGAGGTAATAGCGAAATACTTTGATGATTTTGCCAAAACCAAAGACCTGTATTTCTTTTTAGGAACTACAAAAGTGAATCATTTTGTAGCAAAGAACCCTTTTATCATTATAGGAACTTTCCATCCTAAACCGGTAACTCAATTAAAATTAGACCTGTAAAAAGCGGGCGGGGAAATTTAGCTCTTTCAGATTTTTTTATTTTTCAATAATTAATTTAATAGTTTCAATCTCCTTCGTATCAGCAGTGTGTACTCTTATTAAATAAATTCCATTGCTAAAGTTTGAGAGGTCTATCCTGTTTATTCTATTGTTTAGCTGTCCGCTGGTAATAATTTTACCACTATTGTCAAGGATATCAAATTTAAAGTGGTTATTCTCTTGTAATACTAGGTTGCAATGATCCTTCGCAGGATTGGGGTAGATCTTTGATATTATTTTAAATTCGTCAATGTCTGTTTGAACGATCTCTGTTCTTTCTTCTTCTTCAATGTTTTCTTTGCCGTTCAATTTAGGTTCCCATTCTATCAAAGTGTACGCTGGCAGACTGTCAATTATTGAAGTATATATTTTTCTCAATTCTATTTTGTCAGGCCTCAGTATAATTATGTCTTTTTCTTTGTCAATGAATTTTACTATGTTTTTATGATCTCCTTTTTCAATTATTTCATCTAATAAAAACATTTGTTCCAACCCGGTATTCAGTCCTTTTATTGTTTCATAATTAATTTCTACAGCATATATCCAATAAGCCGTGTCATTTATCTGTTCGTTGAAGTAGTACAGGCCTTTGTACTGACAAACTGTTCCTGAAAAAATAGTGTCATTTGTAGATTGGTTTACTACGAAATTGTACCTGTCTGGTTTTCTGAAAGATACATTGTATTTTATTGTGTCATTGCCGTTTGTGATCAAAAAATTTTCTCCAAGTATATAAGTTAAATTTTTGTTTCTTTTAGGGAAGGGGCTGTCAAATGAGGATTTAGGGTTAAATTCAATCTCATTGCATTTAATACAACAAAAACAAATGAAAGCAATAATTATGGCTTTTAGTCTGTTCATTTTTTATATTGTCACTTTGCGCATGGCGCATGGAGCATAGCGCATAGCTCCCATACTCCAGGCAATCTAATCATGCCTGTCTTTCATTAATCTTACGGGTGATACGCAGGTATGTTACAAATTTTCAAATTACCAAAGAATCTAATTCCTTAATATTTCTGATTTACTTTTCATTTATTGTTCTTTACAAAGAGTCTAATTCCTTCAGTTCCTTCTCAAACCCACCGCTCAATATAGGAAACCTGCACCATGATATTTTTTTAGATACATACTACTTTTTTCCTTTTAATTTTTTGACTTCCTGTTCCAATCGTTTCATTTCCTCTGCATCCAATGCTTCAATTTGTTGTTTACGGAATGTTTTATATTCGTTTTCTGCCAGTTCCTTTGCCATTTTATGCGATATTCTGCCGGCATCCAACAGTATTTCCCGTTCGTTCAGTGTCAAAAAAGCATTGAGTTTTTTCTCCCAGTCGTTCATGTACATAGATTTGCGGTTACGCGCCTGCAATTCTCCAAATGCTAAGTACTGTTCTACAATAAGATTCAATTCAGTCAGTTCATCCTGTGAAAGATAGTTTTTAGCTACGGCAACATCTGTTTTGCGGATTTTTCCTTCAGGGCTATTTTTCCATGAGGTAAGTCCCATGCTGGGCTTTTTTGCATTCGTACGCTTGTAAATTATTTCTGCTGCTGTATGACCGTGTATTGCCCAGTGCATTTTGTTTTGCACAGCGGCAAAAAACCTTTTGGCTTGTTCACTTTGGGTGTCATAATCAATGCTTGTGGTGTAAATATCTTTTATCTTAGCGTAGAAAATCTTTTCAGAGCTTCGGATGTCCCTGATTCTTTCTAATAGTTCATTAAAGTATTGATTTGTGTGGCCTGTTTCTTTAAGGCGTTCATCATTGAGGGTAAAACCTTTGATAATGTATTCTCTGAGACGTTGGGTAGCCCAGATCCTAAACTGTGTGCCCCTATGCGACTTCACCCTGTAACCAACGGAAATTATAACGTCTAAGTTGTAGTATTCCAGGTCGCGTGAAACCTCTCTGCTGCCCTCAGTTTGAACTGTTCGGAAATTCCGAACAGTTGCTTTGTCCTGGTGAAGCTCGCCTTCTTCAAAAACATTGCGAATGTGCTCGCTGATAGTGCTTTTTGCCTTCCCGAAAAGCTCGGAAAGCTGGTTTAGCGTAAGCCAAACCGTTTCATTGTCTAACCGCACCTCAATTTTGGTTTGTCCGTCTTCTGTTTGGTACAATAATATTTCCGATTTACTTTTCATTTATTGTTCTTTACAAAGAGTCTAATTCCTTCAGTTCCTTCTCAAACCCACCGCTCAATATAGGAAACCTGCACCATGAGCGCGGGTCTATATTGAACTCATCAAGGTAAAATGAGGGCGCTATCCTTTCCCGTTTCCATTGATTTTTTGCCCATAAGGTGAAGAATTTTCGGATGTGTTTTTTTAGAAGGCTGTCATTTTCCAGGCCTTTTAGCTGATCATATACTTCAACAGGAGAAAGGCGATCGCTTATAGCAGCTTTTTCAATTGCAATTAATGTGGAATATGGCATCAGATCGGCCTCATCGGTTTGGTTTTTTTCACTGGGTCGTAATTCGGCACTTGGCAAAAACGCATTTACATTTTTTAATGCTTTATACCCTAACGTTCTCTCTGCCCATTGCAGCCACTGCCGGATAAATACTTTATCAATTCCCGCAATAGGAGCCAGGCTGCCTGAAGTATCGCCATCCATGGTGGCATAGCCCACATCCCCTTCACTCCGGTTGGAAGTAACGATCAAAAGGGCATTTTTTGAATTTGCCATCATCCATATTAAAGGAGAGCGGGTTCTTGCCTGGATATTCTGCAAGGTTATATCATCATTTTTCCAGTCAAATTTTCTGCCAATGGCAGATTCTATTTTTTTGGTAAATAGATCTATTTCTTCATCTATGTTCCAGTGATAAAATACTGCACCAATTGAATCTGCCAATGTCTTAGCCGATTTGTAAGTTTCTTTACTCGAATTTTTGGTACCCTGGTAAACACAGGTAAGGATTTTTGATACTAAATATTTTACCGTTTCTACATTTGGACCCAGTCCACTACAAATGTTCAATTTTTCCAAAAATCGTGAAGTACCAAGCTCATCTATCGCCCTTTTCACCATTTCAGCCACCAGCACCGCACAAGTTGAGGAGTCTGCGCCCCCGCTTAATGAAATTACAAAGCCTTTGCTTTTACTTTTTCGTAAATAATCAAAGAGGCCTAAGGTGGCAGCATTTAAGAACTCTGTTTCTTTTTTCTGCTCAACAGTTTTTGCACCTTCGATATTTTCAAAACCTCGCAGGTTTTTTATAGGAGACGTTTTAAAATTAATTTCTGCAGTTACCAGGTTAACATCTTTAAATGACAGTCTTTTATTTCTCTGCAACAATTTCCCGTTCTGTGCAATAAGAATTTCCCCATCAAAGATCAATCTGCCAGCTTCATTCCCAAGCAGATTAGCATACACATAGGTACAATTAAACTTTTTTGAGCTATTAGTAACCAACTCCTCTCTCTTTTGAGATTTCCCGATCGTAAAGGGGCTTGCACTTGGATTTAAAATCAAGTTCACATTTTTTTTAGAATGCCTTATACAAGGCCTGTTTTCATGGAGGGCGTCCTCACAGATCTCAAAACCAATTTTGATTCCCCCGGTATCATAAATCACATCTCCAAATTTATATTTACTATTATTGCTGCTGCCGCTTCTTTTGTTTGTGATCCTTAAAAGATCAATTAAATCCGCTTTCCAGGGCGTGAACCATCTGTGTTCGTAATGCACACCGTCATTGGCCAAAAATTGTTTGGCGGTAAATCCTAAAATTTTTTTATTCTTTACCAGGCACACAGTATTATAAAGATTTCCATTAAAATAGACCGGCAAACCGATACTCACGATGATATTACTGCACCAGGGCAGGATCTCAAAGAGTTTATCCAATGCTTTTTTGTGAAGCCAGTGACTGAGAAAAACATCTTCACATCCATAGCCCGTCAAGCACAATTCAGGAAGGCAAAGGATCTGAACATTTTGGGATTGAGCTTGTTTTATCGCAGTGATAATATTTCTCATATTGTTGTCCCAGTCAAGAGGAGTTTGATTTAGGGCTGCGCCAGCGATCTTCATAAGTAAATCCGAATTGCATTCGGATATTAAATTATTTTCATTTTTAATTAATAAAATTTAACTGGTTCAGATGAAAATAAATAAAATTCTCCATTTGTTTGATAATAGTGAATTGTAAAAGTATGCTCCAATGATAATGTTGGATTTTGATTAAGTACCAATCCAAATCCCTCTGGAGCTTGTTGTGGATTGGATGACAAATACTGGTTAAGACTTGATTGTATTTTTCCATAAAATGTTATATCAAAAAAAATATTCAATGTGTCTCCAGCTAAATAGCCTGGTTTGAAATTTGCATTACTTTTTATTATCACGTTTTGAATCTCTTCATCTGTACCTAAATATCCAGGACCTGCACAACTGCAAGCAAAGGTTCTATTTATAAATAAATTATCAGGTAGTAATATTGGTGGATCTATTTGACCATAATAATTAACAATAGCTTGAATATTTAATGCAAACTTAGTAGCATTTACACTATCTGTTGATAGTAATTTTTCATAAATGAATCTTTCTTTATCTATCCCAATTATCTTATAGTTCTGTGTAGTAAAACCTTGTATATCATAATATGGCGGTGCATCTTTACAATCGCACTTATACTTCGTGCAATTAGGTACACCTGTTATAAATAAAAGAATAAATAAAAAAATAAATATTATTTGTTTCATAATAAAACTATTTTTTAATTAAAATATGAGTCCACTCTTAAAAGTCTTTTTTGCCACAAAAGCACAAAAACACTAAATCCCACTAAAAATTAACTAATTGATTTTCAGGGTTTTGTGGGATTTAGTGCTTTGGTGATTTGGTGGCATTTTTATTTTTTGGACTTATTAGAGTGGACTCAAAGGTATTAGTTAAAATAATAAGTAAAGTGCAAAGTTTAAAAAGAATAGATTTAATATGCAAGAAAAAGATTGATTATTTAATTTGAAAATAGTCATCAAATTTTCAAATTAAACCATCTTCCATTACCTTTCAGTCTTCAACCACCTCAAACTCTGTTCGCCTGTTCATCTGGCGGCCTTCGGGGTTGTCGCTGCCGTCAGGGTTTTCATTGGGGGCAATGGATTTTGTTTCACCGTAGCCAACTGCTTTTAACCGTTGCTTATCAATTCCCTGCTTCACCAAATGATCCACAACTGCCTGGGCACGTTTTTCTGATAATCGTTGATTGAAATCCGTACCGCCTTTGTTATCGGTATGACCTGAAATTTCAATCTTCAGCCTGGAATAATGTATCAATAACTCATGCAACCTCTCAAGCTCTGCTATCGATGTGGGCCTTAAAGTTGCCTTATCATAATCAAAAAAGATATTATTGAGCACAATTTTTGCTCCAACCCGGATTTTCTTCAGCGCTAAATTCTTTTCAATTTCCTGGTATTCTTTTAAAACAGGTATATCAAAATTCTCTGAATGAAATAAGTACCCCTCTTTACTAACATTAATGCCGTAGTTCCTGCCCGATGGCAATGATATAAGGTATTTGCCTGTTTGAGTATTAGAAGACAATTCTCCAATAACTTTATTTGAATCATTATCAATGATCTGGATATCAGCCCCTAAATACCCGGAAGTGATCTTGTCAGTAATGACACCGGTTAAAAGTGTGAGCTTTTTGGATGGCTTTGGGAAAGTGATCTTATAAAGGTCTTTTTCACCTTCCCCGTCTTTACGGAAAGATGTATAATATCCTCTCTCGCCATTAGCAGATAAAACGAAATATATATCATCGTTGTTTGTATTGACAGGATACCCAAGGTTTCTGGGTTCAGACCAAACTCCTTTATCATAGGTCGCCTCAAAAATATCGTAGCCTCCCAGCCCCTGGTGTCCCTTTGAACTGAAATATAAGGTTTTTCCATCAGGGTGAAAGAACACACCATCTTCATCGTATTTTGTATTGATCTTACTGCCCAGGTTTACAGGTTTATACCATGTGTTACGGTCTTTCTTTTTGCTCATATAAATATCTCTGCCTCCCTGTCCACCCGGTCTGTCACTTACGAAAAAAAGCGTGCTTTCATCGGCAGATAAAGAGGCTGATTTTTCAGCAAATCGCGAATTAATACCTTCCGGTAAACGTTCGGGTGGCGCCCAGACGTAACCATGCACATTGGAAACATACAGATCCCCTCCATCCCCACTCTCATCTTTATAAATAAACAATTTTTGCCCGTCTGCTGATAAGCCGATTACCGATTCATGCAGATCGGTACAGATCGGAGTTTCCATAGATAATGCCGGCAGCCATTTACCCTCTACGTTAATAGTTACATAAATGTCTTCAAAAAACCTTCCGTCAATAGGATCTTTTCCACCACCGGTAGTTTCTTCCCTGCGGGAAGTAAAGTACATGACCGACTCATCAGCAGTGATCACAGGGCCGTATTCAGGGAAGGTAGTATTAACATTGAT
Organism: Cytophagales bacterium; assembly: GCA_019456305.1. Classification (NCBI taxonomy): domain Bacteria; kingdom Pseudomonadati; phylum Bacteroidota; class Cytophagia; order Cytophagales; species Cytophagales bacterium. Next base: position 37,646 of record VRUD01000013.1, read on the forward strand.
TCCCAGGTTTTCTATTACCACATCTACAGGATCTTTTACAAATCTTTTTGCCTGCCGGCACTCTTCTATTCTTCTATCAATGATGGCCCCGATATTTGTCACTTTAACTTTTGCGGATTTTTGAAAATTTTGATCTTCCCTGATGATCTTGGCAATTATTCTTGAAATATACTTTTTACTTAGTTCGCCTTGCGAAAGAGTGCTTTTGTAGTTATCATATCCGGCTATGGCTTTATCAAGCTGGTAATTAAGCTGATAGGCTTTGGCTAATAAGTAATGAACCTCAGGGTTGCCTTCAATTTTTCCAGCCTTTTCTAGATACGGGATTGCTTTTGTTTTATCATTGGTATTCAAATAGCACAGCCCGATCATATAACTCAAAACATTATCTTCCGGGGCCGACTTAGATGCTTTCAAGTACAGCTCAAGGGCAGTATCGATTTTAGGGATCAGCCCGTTCAAAAGCTTATCTGCTTTATTGATATTTGCAGCAGCACTGCCTGCATCCTGGGCAATTATCGGGCATGTGTACAGACAAATGATTAAAAGAAATAAACCAATTATTGCCCATACTGAATATCCTGAATTCTTCATGGTAAATATTTTTATTTTCATTGTATCGGAATCCGATAGCTATCGGATTCAATGTTTTGCCACTAAATCTCTAAAACACAAAATCCCACAAAAGCAGTAAGCAGTCCCGACAAATCGGGATCTCTGTTGCACTCCGATAGGCAGTTGACAGCAGGCAATATTGTCAACTGTCAATTGTCAACTGCCTATTTCTTTTGACTAATCCCTACCTGTCAAACCTCGGGCATGGTAAAGACCTCCTTCTTCTCTTGGTAGGTAGAGGCGCTTCATAAATAAGTGAGATCTCCGGCCCTCCCCTGCCATTGCTTGCCAGTCTTAATGACGATACATTTATATCATAGCTTATTCCCAGAGTAAAATTCTGGTATTCTCCCCCTATCATCATTACCAACGCATCACCTAACCGGTACCAGCTCCCCAAAAATACAGTTCCGCTTACATCGTACTTGTAATCTTCTACTAATTTATATCCCACAGATGTTCCTAAAGTTAGCTCCTGTGCCTTTTTCTGACGCATATACAATGCTGATGGCCTGATATCCCATTTCTTATTCAAACTTAGTTTTGCATTGCTATGGATTGTTACCATTCTGCCTAAACGGTCTAATTGACCCTCGAAATTCAGAACAAAGTCATAAAACGACTCTGGTGGAGCAAGCAAATGAAATAATCCTATTCCGGTAGCTACCTGTACCTTATCATTTGGTATGAAACTCCATAATAAGCCTGTGTGTACATCTAAATGTGAAAAACTTTTAGTATCATTTATCCCCTCTCCATTGTCGGGTCCCAAATTACCGGTATTTGGATCCCATTGCTCATTAAAAGTTAATTGGCTGTAGTCTAATTTACGCTGTACAAAGCCTGCCTGGACGCCCCCGGATAAATAATTCCATTTATTGATCCACTTAAAATAGGACCCGGAAAGCATAAACTTCAGGTTAGTCAAATTTCCCGTACCGGCCTTATCTTTTAATATTACCAGGCCTGCTCCTACCCAGTCTTCGCCCAATTCATCACCCAAAAAGGTCATATCAGCCGAAAAAGACATGGTAACAAAAGGAGACGCAAAACCCCTCCATTGGTTCCTGTAGTTGAGGATACCCCTAAGCTCACCTTCAATGGCTCCCGTCAATGCCGGGTTTACATTTAAGGGGGAAAAATAGAATTGTGATAGATGAATGTCTTGGCAGAAACAGTCAGCAGTACGCAGCAGGCAGCAGGCAATTAGCGCTACTATGATAATAAACTTTTTCATAATTTTATTCTTTTATTGATGAAATTTTACTTTTTTCACTTCTTTTAATCAAAAAAATAGCAACTAATATTGCTATAGATCCTCCACCATAAACGATTATTGAATAAAGTGTCAAAGCATCCATTTTTTTATTTTTTTAAATGAAAACAAGTTTTCCGATATCATAAATTGCCTTGGCTAAATTTTCATATTTATTCATATTTCCAAATTATCTTATCAGTGTTACATCTCCATTTAAAGCCCCTTTTGTTCCATCGGTAAACTCAGCCTCGACATAGTAAACAAATACAGCCATATTCTGTTCTTTTCCATTGTGTTTTCCATCCCAGCCTACATCCGGGTCATTAACCGGAAAATCATTATTTTCAAATACTATTTCTCCCCACCGGTTATATATTACAAATTTGATCTTTTCTATATTGATTCCTCTGACGTAGAATTCGTCATTCTTTTTATCATTATTTGGAGAAAAGGCATTGGGGAGCCATAGCTGATTTTCTATACAAGTATCTTTCAAAGTTACGATCACTGAATCTACATTGGAGCAGCCATTTACATCAGTAACTTTTACAATATATTCAGTTGTAATCTCAGGATTTGCTACAGGATTAAAAATGTTTATATCACTTAATGTCGGATCAGGATTCCATAAATACTTAATACCACCCGTTGCATTTAATGAAATACGCTCTTCGGGGCACACTGAAAGATCATTTCCTGCATCGGCATTTGGTAAAGCATTCACGTATATAAATTTATTTTTAAAAACCGAACAATTAGCATTGGAAAAAGTATAAGTCAGCATTACGGTATCTCCTCCGGTTAACACAGAATCAAAAATGCCTAAGTCAGGATCAGTTATTCCTGCTCCTGACCACATCCCCCCAAGCGGACTATATCCACCTAGCGTAAACGACACGTTACCTTCACAAACAGAAGTATCATTCCCAGCATCTACAGATGTAAAAGGGATTACAATAGTTACTATCGGATTACCCGGAGTGCTTTGACAACCTGAACAGGTTACCTCGACTGTTAAGCTGTTTGTATCACCAAGAAGATTTGTAGTAAAAATACTATCTGTACCGCTCTGTATCAAAATGGCATTATTATAAAAATCATAATTACCACACCCTGCCGGCTCTGCTGTAAAAGTTATGCTTTCACCACTGCAAATAGAATCATCAGAAGCTGTTAAAGTTACTATTGGCAATGGGTTGATGATAATGGTAACAAATGAAGAAGGGCTTACACAGAGACCCACGGTTTCAATTACGTAATAAATTGTTGTTCCTATAGTAGTATCCGGAGAAAATGTTGTTCCTGTACCTATGACTGTGTCTAATCCAGGGTCTGAATACCATGTCAGAGTTCCGCCCATTGATGCTGATGCCGTCAGATCAGTCATTGAATCACCATCACAATAAGTTGCATTGGTTCCGGCCGAAGGTAGAGGAGGCGTACCTGGCGCAGTCATAGTTACTGTATCTCCAAAAACCCCGCAATTATTACTATCGGTAACCACAACGTAATAATTGCCGGAAGTCAATCCTGTAAAATTTCCACTACCGGTAAAGGTAGCGCCACCATCAATAGAATATAATAACGGAGGCGTACCACCTACTGCATAAATAGTAATTGTACCATTATCTACCCCGCACATATCAGGGTTTGTTGATGATGTAGAATCTATAACAGGCAAAGGGTTAACCGTAATTACAACAGAATCAAGTGGACTTTGACAGCCGCTTGCAGTTTGGGTTACGTAGTAAGTAGTTGTGCCGGTACCGGGAGAAATAGTAAATGGGGAGTCGGTTCCGATTGAAGTTGTAAGCCCCGGATCGGAGAACCATTCAATGTTAGTACCCGTTGCAGTAAGGTCTGCTACTGCACTTCCATCACAGTAGGTAGTATCAGCTAATGCTGTTGGAGCAGCAGGTATTGGATTTACCGTAAAAATTAAAGCATTGCTAATGGGACTCACACAACCATTAATGTCAACAACACCTACCGTAACGCTGTCTCCATTGATTAAAGTGGTCGTGGTGTAGGCGCTGTCCGGGCCACCCTGTACCAAAGAACCGTTAATTATAAATCCATATAAGCTGTAAACAGGTGGGGATGCGGTAAAAGTTACGCTATCTCCGGTACAAATCGTATCACCGTCTGAACTGCTTAAACTCACACTGGGCACAGGATTCACAGTGATAAGAATAGAATTGCTGGTTGGGCCGGGACACCCGAGAATATTAGGAACTACCACAGTGATGGTGTCTCCGTTTGAGAGGGTATCTGTTGAAAAAGTATTTGATGGCCCTGATTGTACAGAGGTGGTATTAACCCAAAATTCATAGTTAATATAAAAGGTTGGTGTAGCAGTAAAGGTTATGGTGTCACCCTGGCATATCGTGCTATCCGGGTCATTAATGGTCAAAGTAGCTTTTGGCGTAGGCACTACTATGGGCGTTAATAAAGCGATGGGATTGGTGAAGCATCCACCGGCAGATGCTATTACCTGTACACTATCGCCTGGCGCTAAACTGTCTGTTGTATAAATATTACTCGCACTATTCTGTACGGAAACACCGTTAATTAAAAATTCGTAGCTGACAAAACCTGACGGCACTGCCGTAAAAATGATGGTATCCCCTTCACAGATGCTGTCATTCGTAGCTGTTAAATTTAAGGTTAAAGCGCTTGTATCAACAGTAACCGTAATAGTATCTATTGGTTTTCCACAACAGGAATCAGCGGGCGTCAGGTTTAAAATGATATTATATGTTCCCACGGTATTAAAAAAAATGTTATTTACGTTTTGCAGGCCGGCTCCTGCCAAAGTATCAGGAGATGCACCTCCACCGAAAGTCCATTCATAAAATACACCCGAAAGTGTGGATGAAAAGTCTATTGGACAGCCTGCTGATATGGTTGTATCGTTAGGGCTGATAAAATTCCCTGAAGCAACCCCTGATCTGAAAATATGTACATAATCAGTAAAGGTTGTTGTTCCGAAAATAATGGTTTTTCTCCCCAGAGTTGAATAAGTTACAGAAAACGGTCCGGTACCGGTTGCACTACCAGGTGTAGCGTTAGCACCAAAATCCCAGATATCGGATGTTGGAGCAGTAAAGATAACTTCCACATTGGTACAGCCCACGTTGAGTACACTGATAAACGGAAGGTTACCCGGAACAGCAATAATGCCTAACACTATTGCAGCAGTACCACCCGGGTGTTCGTATAGTGGTAAATTTTCGCCTGATTGTCCATCTAGACCATCTCCACCAGCAACGCCATCACCACCACTGCCGCCATGTCCGCCACATCCGATATCATCATTAGAAAATTGATATCCTAGTCCCACGGCACCACCGGTACCGCCACTACCTCCAAAACCGCCATTTCCACCCAAACCAAATGAACCTGAAATTAAATTACAATCCTGGATTACACCACCTGCACCATTGTCGAATAAATAAACGGCATAAGAAGATCCGCCACCTTCGCCACCGGTTCCTCCAGCGCCACCTTCACCGCCTCCACCTCCACCGCCTCCGCCATCACCTGCACCGGCAGAGCATCCAAAAAGTACCTCTTTCTCACCGGCACCACCGCCTCCGCCATGCCCCCCTTGTCCACCGCAGCCATCAGTACCTGAAAACCCGGGAGTTCCAGTAACCCAATACCCACCCGCATGTGAACCGGTTCCTCCGGGCAATCCGGTACTTCCGGGAGCTCCAGAGATGCCGGAGTTGCCGTCTTTACCTGATAAATTAAAATCGCAATTAGCCCCATCGTTACAGCTTCCACTTTGAATACCCGGACCACCACCACCAGTATTCGCACCTCCACAAGCCGGGCACCAGCTACCATTCCCGCCAGATCCTCCATTTAATGCATCACCCAAAAAACTGCTGGTTGCTTGACCACCGCTTGCACCACCACCACCACCGCCACCGGCACGGCAGTTGCTAGGAATTACTCCCGCACCACCATTATCTCCCACACAACCACAACCTGATGACAATGTACCTCCGGAACCTCCGGTACCGCCTCCTACACCGCCACCGGTACCGCCAGTACCACCCTGACCTTCTTGGTCCCACGTATCATCAGCCCCTCCTGTTCCATTTCCACCGGGATTACCAGGTAGCCCGTTGGCACCCGTTATTCCATTTACACCATCTCCACCATTACCGGCAGTTACGGCACAACGAGTGATGTTGTAATTAGAACAACTGATCAAATGAATACCATAAACAGTTATCCCGGTGTTGACCGGTGCATCTACAACAGTGATCGTCAGATCCTGCAGCCTGAAATTAGAAATAGTGTTACCTTCCAGGGCGATCAATGCTTTATTTATATTATCAGGGTTAAGTGAATCCCTTGCTATAATGCTGCTGTCTGCATTGGTTTTTACCCAGGTGACCGGGTCAAAGCCGCCTTCAATGGTTGTATTGGCAGGTATCTGTAAGGTATTTGAAATATTGTAAACGCCATCAGCCAGCCACACGATCGTATCGGAAGCAATAACGAGGCTTAATCCATAGGTTAAATTGGCAGGTGTAGCCTTGGTGCCTGCAATGCCACTTGTTGCGCCTGCGGGAATTACGTATATGACGCCACATTCCTGGGCGTAGGATTGAATCCCTGTAAAATCGGGAGAAAATTGAAAATTGAAAAATAATGCTAGAAATACGCCAAACGATTTAGCCTTTAATAAATTTAGTTTCATTTTATTTTAATAAAAGTAGCTACAAAAATATACAAAGTAACTAACAAAAACAAAATACCGGTAAATAATAAATATAAAACATACTCATCGCTATAAACTTTTAAAACTTAATTAGTTTTTGAATATCTAACCTTCCTTCTCTTATTAATCGGAAAAAATAAATTCCTTTATTCACACCTGTTTTTGAAGCATCTATAAAGTATCTGTATTTACCACGCTCTTGTTTTTCCTCAACCACCGTATAAACCTTTTGCCCAAAGATATTATAAATTTCCAATGATACAAAACCTGAAGCATTCAGGGTATATTGAACCTGTACTTTATCGGAAAAAGGATTGGGATAAACGATTAGAGATTGATGATTATAAATTACAGATTGATCAATACCTGTCGTAGTATCTTCTACCTTGATGATCGTAAAGTTATCAAAAACTACTGCGTTTGTATCAATGAAATATGCATTCAACGTGTCCCCGGTTATCTCAAGCGCCATTGAACCGAGAATATAATCACCTGTAAACATTACAGGGTGGTCTAATTGCCCATCGCCTGCAAAGTTCCCTTTTTTAGCCGAGCTTCCAACAACAGCATAAACTGTTCCGTAATTGGCATTCGGGCCGGTAGTATACTTTATATATGGTGTACCATCTAACAGACTGCCGCTTGATGAATCAAGCAGCATGGTTGCAGTATCAAATGTATTGGAAAATCCATAATGGCCGCGTATCAGGTAGGAACGTTCGTAGTTATGACTATGCCCGCACAATACCAGATCAACACCATGATCTTCAAGGACCGGAAGAATGCTGTCACGCATGGCTTTCATAAAAAACTCAAATCCTGCAGGAGTATTTGGATAAACATTATCAGAATTGTGAGTGCCTTTTGAATAGGGAGTTTGATGCCAATAAGCAATGATCCATGGCTGATTTGTATTGGCAAGATCATTTTTAAGCCAGGAGATCATATCTGCACGGGCAGTAAAATCTATGTTGCCTGGCCAAAACACACCATTCCACTTTGCACTTTCTGAGTTCAGTGATAAAAAATGTACATTTCCATAATCAAATGAATAATACTCTTCTATTCCGCTGGAACTACCACCTGCTTCTCCACTGACAGGCATGGTAAAAATATCATAATAAACTCCTGTATGGGGTGTTGTAGTTGTATCAACGCTTGAATAGTCGTGATTGCCCGGACTGGGCCAAAGCACTGTCTTTGCAAATATCTCCGGATACATATCAAAAACATTTGTCTGATATTCTAATTCTGTTCCTGTGTCATAAGCATTATCTCCAAGCCATAGCCATACATCAGTATGCTGATTTCCCATATAGCTCTTATAAGCATCGCGTACAGCTCTTTGACCATTATTGCCTTCTCCAAAATCACCGATTGCCCACACCCTGACCGGCTGTACAGTACCCGGTAAAGGGGATGTTTGAAAATATTGCATACTATCCGGTCCTGTCAAAATAGAATCGCTTGTTGCAATTGCGTAGTAATAACGGGTGTTTGGTGATAGACCTGTGATCTTTACTTCGTGTTCGGTGGTAAGCGCAGCACTGTCAATGATTGACATTCCTGCAGTATCAGGCTGCAAACCATAATAAACCCTGCTGTTTACCGGAGTAAGTGAATCTGTTCTCCAGCGAACCACCATGCTATTGGGTGTACCAACTTGTAAATAGGGGCCTCTTCTGACTGATATGTTTTGGGCTTTTGAAAAAGTTGGCAGTAGGCAGTTGACAGTTGGCAATAGGCAGTAAACAGCAAGGAGTAGGCAGATCCCCCGGGTACTTGGGTAAATCTTAGCGGAGTTTATCCCGACACAGTCAGGGCTCCGATAGGTAATAGGCAATATTGCAACTTTTGTTCTGCACATGATGTGCAGGATTATTTTTTTGATTTTTTTCATTTGTAAATAATTTGTTTTTTGAAGTTCAAATAAAAACAAACAAAGATAAGTAATAAAATTTTATTAATACAAAATTTTATTATTTTTGCAATTAAAATAAAACTACCATGGAACCTACAATAACTTATGTAACATTGATAGCAGGATTAGTTACCATTACCTGGTTTATTAGGGATGTGAGGAAACAAAACAGTAAATCGCTTAAATCAATTGACCAAACTCAAATGAAGCAAAGTGAAATATTGCTGAAAATAGAGGAAGGGCAAAGAAAGGGTTTTGAAGTATTAGCAAAAATTCTTGAAAGAGTAGAAAAAAGCAGTGAAGCAACAGCCAGGATCCTTGAAAGAATAGAAAAAAGCAGTGAAGCAACAGCCGAGACCCTTGAAAGAATTCAAAAAAGCAGTGAAGCAACAGTAAAAAGCAGTGAAACACAAACAAAGATTCTCGATAAAATACTGGCAAAAGCTTAGAAAATTAACAATATAATCATGAGTCCACTCTAAAAAGTCTTTTTTGCCACAAAAGCACAAAAACACAAAATCCCACTAAAAATTAACTAATTGATTTTCAGGGTTTTGTGGGATTTAGTGCTTTGGTGTTTTAGTGGCATTTTTATTTTTTGGACTTATTAGAGTGGACTCAATCATTATGACTAAAATAAGAATTTTATCAGTAATTCTAATATTCACATTATTTCAAAGTGTTAATGCTCAAATTAAAATTTCGGGCAAGGTTTTAGATAATAGAAACAAGGAAGCCCTGGTTGGCACCAACATTGTGATCAAAGGAACAACCACAGGCACCACCACTAATTTTAATGGAGCATTTGAACTTGAAGTTGACTCATTGCCGGTAACATTACAAATCTCATTCATAGGTTATGTGAAAAAGGATTTGCGGGTAACCAATGCTGCTAAAGCCTTGAACATCTCGATGGAAGGTTTAGCGTTTACAGGGCAGGAAGTTGTGGTAACAGCTTCCAGGGTGGAAGAGACCATTATGGAATCTCCTGTTTCAATTCAAAAAATCAACGCCAGGGAGATCCAGGGTGCAGCATCAGGGGATTTTTACCAGGATATCGGCAATTTGCAAGGAGTGGATGTTGCTACGGCCAGTATGGGTTTTAAAGTTATAAATACAAGGGGGTTCAATACTACTTTTAACACCCGTTCCGTACAGTTTATAGATGGTATGGACAACCAGGCGCCAGGCCTCCAGGTCTCCGTTGGCAATCTTGTGGGCGCTTCTGAATTAGACCTTGAAAGTGTAGAGTTAATATCCGGTCCTGCTTCAGCATTATATGGTCCAAACGCTATGCAGGGAGTAGTCAGCATGACCACAAAAAACCCATTTGATTATACCGGATTAGACGTTTTGGTAAAAGGCGGGACAAGAAACCTTTTTGACGGGCAATTTCGATATGCCCAGGTTTTAGATACCTCTTTAATTCCTTCTTTACCATCTTTTTTAAACAACAAACTTGCTTTTAAATTTACCGGCTCTTATATGCAGGCAGATGATTGGGAAGCTATTGACACTGCTGCAAACAGGTATGGAGATGAATTTCTTGGAGGCGATGATCCGTTAGAAGTAGATCTCAGCAGTATCGTAGCTCAAGCACAATATGATACACTAAACTTTACACCGGATGAAATAGATGACTGGATCGCTTTAAATAATTTTCTTGGTTTCAATCGCGGCCTTTTCCCCGGGAAAATAAATATCCCATCAGCGCCTGGATATATGGAATCAGACCTTGCTGATTATTCCACTAAAAGTATAAAAGCCGGAGCAAGCCTTCACTATAAATTTAACGATAGTCTCAAAATATCCTACGATTATAAATTCGGACTTGGAACAGCAATTTTCCAGGCTACCAACAGGTTCAGTATCAAAAATATACAATTCCAGCAGCACAAATTAGAGCTAACCGGTAAAAACTTTTTCGTAAGAGGATACACAACGCTGGAAAATGCAGGCGATGCTTACGATATTGTATTTACAGGAATTTTCTTATCAAAGAAATCAATTGAGGATCTTTATGTTCCTGACTATTTAAGTGAATATTTTGATATTTTAGATACGCTAACCAATGGATTCGAAAGCAGTGACGACGGCAATTGGTGGAGTGAAGACAGACAGGCAATCATTGACAGCGCTCATTCTGCTGCTGTAAGTGCGGCTGCAAATTCATGGTATCAACCCGGTACGGCTCAATTTGATTCTGTTTATAATGCAACAATCAATATTCCTACCCGAAAAAAAGATGGCTCTAAATTTGTTGACGCCTCCTCTCTGCAGCATTTCGAAGCGCAATATGACTTTACTGAAATGCTTGGTAACAAATTAAATCTTGGATTATCCAGTATTATTGCAGGCGCTTCGTTCAGAAGATACAACCCTCATTCTTTTGGGACAATCTTTTCAGACACATTGATCAATCGCTCCGATGCTTTGGAAAGTGGAGATATTGACATCAATTCAGAATACGTAGATATTTCCACATGGGAATATGGAGCTTATACTCAAATCTCAAAACGCTTCTTAGACAACAAATTAAAAATAACCGGCTCCATCCGTTTTGATGATCACAAGAATTATGATCCGCAGCTTTCCCCCAGGGCATCAGCCGTTTACACGTACAAGGATAATAATTTCCGGGTTGCCGTCCAATCAGCTTTTCGAGCTCCTACATTACAGAACCAATACTTGTATATAGACCTTGGTGCACTATTTCTGGAAGGTAACCTGAACGGTTCAACTAATTATACACGAGGATCTGTTGATGCATTCAATGATATGTTTGATATTACAAAAGTCTCTCTTAATCAGTGGGTATATAATCTTGATCATATAGATTCAATAAGTAAAGCAACGCTAAAGATCATAACACTTGCCCCCCTGCAACCCGAACATGTTAACTCTTTAGAAATCGGTTACAGGAGTATTTTTAATAATGATCTATACGTTGATATGACTGTATATTACAGCATTTATTCTAATTTTATAGGCAACAGAAGAGTAATAAGGCCTTTGTTTTCCGGGACAGGTGTTCCAACAGGCGAAGATAGCATTAATGCTATTATTGCAGGTACCTCCAAACTGTATCAGATACCGGTCAATGCAAAAGAAGATATAACAACTTATGGCGGTTCAATTGGTATATCGTATTTTTTTGGCAGGGGACTGACGGCTAAGCTCAATTATACCTATGCTTTTATGGATACATCAAATCTTGGCGAATTCATTCCCGGTTTTAATACACCGAAAAATAAGTTTAATGTCGGCTTACAGGGAACCAGCATTTATAAAGGATTGGGATTTTCTGTTAATTATAAATGGATAGAAGGTTTCAGTTGGGAAAGTTCATTTGGTGACGGGAACGTACCAACTTACAATTTGTTGGATGTACAGTTAAACTATAATTTTTCCGATCTACATTCCATACTTCGGGTTGGCGCATCCAACCTGCTGAAAAATAGCCATATTGAAGCTTTTGGCGCTCCTGCTGTTGGGAGGATAATTTATACTTCGTGGACGTTTAGCCTGTAAATTCGATTTGAAAGTAAATTTTTCATTTTGGGGCATCTCTAAAAACTACATATTTTTTAAAACACACCCCTTGCCCCTCTTGATAGAGGGGAATGTATGGTGTAGTTTTTAGAGATGCCCTTTGGTATTTATTTAAAGTTGTTTAAAATTCTTTGTTTGTCCTCATTCTCTTTGTTGTTCTTGTGATACAGCTCTACAAAAATTTATTATTCCTGGTTTAGTTGTTTTAGTGTGACGGGTTCCGAATGTGGATTTCCGTGATCTCTTATTGTGAGCCCGACTTGGAGTCGGACTCCCATGGGGTTCGGACTCCCACGCTATCGGAGTCCCACTCCGAGTGGGGCTCCGAATAATGAGGATTTCCGTGGTCTCTTATTGTGAGCCCGACCGGGAGTCGGACTCCCATATTCCCCAGTACGGTCGTTCCTCCCTACGGGGTAAACCTCACTATGGGGCAGGCTGGGAGTCGGACTCCCACGCTATCGGAGTCCCGTTCGTTCCCCAGTACGGTCGTTCCTCCCTACAGGGAATTAACGATGCCATCGCTTTATTTAGTTAACGACCAATTAATTATACTGCTGTTGTTTTAAGCAATGATGTTGTTAAATATATTGGTTTTTAGCGATGGCATCGTTTGTCCGAACCCCATGGGAGTCGGACTCCCATGGGGTTCGGACTCCCACGCTATCGGAGTCCCACTCCGAGCTACATCAACCCTCTCACTCTCGCCAGACTCAGTCCGGTTACTTCTGCTATAAATTGGATATCTGACCCTTTTGCCAGCATTTTCCCTGTTATCTCATACCTTTCATCCTTCCTCGCCTTCTTCACGATCGTATTCTCCACCCTCTTAGTGAGCATTTTTACGCTAAAGTCTCGCTGTGTTTTTACCTTCAGCCTGGCGGTGGCGCGGGCGATGCGCAGGACGAAGCCCTCAAACGGAATGAGCAATGCGCCTATGGACACATTAAGCACGATCTTCAGGATAACGATACCGGTGATGTAGGAGGCAAGCGCCTCCTCGGTGTAGTTTTGCGCGTACTCCAGCACTAAGAAGATGAACATATAAGCAAGTACTTTTATGAGCTTCTGGCGTTTTTCTCCTGTGCCGCGCAGCATTAGTATAATACAGAACAAGCCGAACAACACCCCGCCCTGCAGCGCATAAAACCACCACGTTAACCACCAGGGCGGCAGGATGCGAAAGCGGTACTCCCCTATAGCACTCTCATGCCCATACACATTCTTTGCCTTTACCCTGAAGGTGTATTTGCCGGGGTCTAAGTTGGTGAAGTTGGTTTTGGTTTCTGTGCTCCACGGGCTCCAGTCTTTGGTAGTACCCTCCAGGAAAAAGCTGTACTGCGTTTTCTCTTCCTTTACATAAAAAGGCGCAGCAAAGCGGAAAGTGAAATTATTCATGTCATAAGGGAGTACGGGCGCCATTGCTGCCGGCTGTTTTTGTACTACACGCGGCGCTGCCGTGCCGGTATTATAACCAAAGCCGCCATACAGCACCGTATCTCTTATCACACCCGGTTTCCCCCCTTTGGTGGGAGGGCGATGTCCAGTGGACATTGAGCCAGCCTGTGGGAGGGGGGCTCTCACTTCGGTGACCATGCAGGGGTAGGGATGCTCATAATTCAATACAATCGAAGGATCATACCGCAGTAGCCCGTCATCTCCGCCTATCCATATTAACCCATCCTGCGCAGGGTAAATGACGCGTGGAACCCCTATATTCATGCTCAAAAAAGGGATGGTATCCACCATGTATGCACCTTGCGGGGTTAATTTGCAGTGAACGACCTTACTTTTACTTGACATCCACACATCCCCGTTGGGCGCCTGGAAAAAGCTGTATACCGGCCTTCCCGTATCTGCAAACATTGCTCCAAACTGGGTGCAGGGTATGATCCTGTAGCGCTTCCTGTCAGGGGTAGAGACACGGTGCACCGTGTCTCTACCCCCTCCTGGGGCTGCTTCGTACAACCCCTTATCAGTACACACCATCACCTCCCAGGTTCCATCAGGAGATTTCCAGGGGAAAACCCCGGTATATCCTTCCGGTACTTCCCTGCCTGCCTGATAATGCTCATGCCCGGTCACATTTCCATGCTCATCCACGAGTATCCGGTGCACTCCCTCATAGATTGTGCCTGCCCACACCTCGGTAAGGGTTGTATCGGAAGGCAGGGGACGGGTAACTATATCATATATTTCTCTTATCTCCTTATTCGAAAGGAGTTGTTTTGACTCCCAGCCTGGGTGACCCTGCCGTTGAGCTACTCTGTATAAACCATCCCTGCCGCCTGTAAATATAGCTCCCCTGTGGCTGATGGCAAGGCCTTGACTTTGTGCTTTCAGTATTTTCTCAACAATTACATCACTTTCAACTGATTTTCCGACTGCCGACTGTTTACCCCGTAGGGAGAAACGACCGTACTGGGGCCGACTGCCGACTTGTTCACGGGCGGGTTGTATGGAATATAAGCCGACATTTCCTGCAAGGATAAACCTGCCGGTTGGAGGATGGTACCGGATGTTCCGACACTGACTTTCAATGCCCGGTACTTTTTGAAACAGGCTGCCTGTTGCTGCGGAACCGGTCATTTTCGCTTTGCTTTCCCTGCCGCCAGCGCTGTAATAACAGCCCTGTGCTGTGGCAAGCCACACAGCAGCAGCCGGGGTATTTTCATTCATGATGGCAATGGATTGAATTTTTCCATCTATCCCATCATTGTATCCATACCAGCCAACGGGTGAGGGAAACTCTAACCGGCTGATACCGTTGTTAGTGCACAGCCATACAGCGCCCGGGGGCGCTGCTTCCATAGCGCCTGATGCAGCGGGAAGATACAACTGGTTCCATATAAGGTTATCACTCAGCCCCTCTTTTTTACTTAAATGGAACAGCGGGGTCAAAGCCATGCCGCCTGCCCCGTTGGATCCTTCTTCCATCCAACCTGGGCCGGTCAGCTCCAAACCAACTATTCCGTCATTTCGTGTTCCTGCCATGTACAGGGGAGGGATGCCGCTGAAAGAGAGCAATGCCGCGTTATAGGGTAATGCAGAAGGGTTGTAGCGCACGTATTGTCCGTTCCTGATGAGCAGCCCTCCCGGACCCGCCTGCCATAGGCCTTTGGCCTGTCCGCCAGACAGGCGGGCGGGCAGGTTTTGAAAATCCGGCAGCTCCGTATCAGCGCCCGTCACCCCGGGGTAAACCTGCCCTGCCGCTTTGTCGTACCGGTAAAAGCCACCGGGCTTCACATACAAAAGCAAGCCGGTATAGTTACCGGCAGCCATCGCTTCCCCGGTTGCGTCCGGATAAACCTGCTGTACGGGATGAAGGGCATAAATGCGTCCTTCTTTTACAATGGTTTTGGTACCGGGAAGCAGCTCCCATGCTGTTCCGCCTGCCCCGTCCGTAAGATTAGGATCAAAGGTAAGGATGCCCAATCCATCATGCTGGATATAAAGCGATGCCTCTGTATCTTTCCGGTTTCCCCCGGCATTGCCGGTTGCAGGGGCAGTTCCTCCGGCTTCGACCAGGGCGGGTGCATAAAATGAACTGAAAAACAGGCCGGAAGTGGTGGTATTTAACTTTTCCGTGTTTTCCTTTTTGGCGCTGCCGGCCTGCCCCGTACCGGAGGCCGGGGGTATTTGTTCCTGCCTGCCTGTTATTTCATTGTAAACCGAGTCAGGCAGGAAAACCTCCATCTTTCCTGTTTCTGGCTGATAGAGGAACAGATGGGAGTATGCATTAAATACAATACCAAACCGGGTGGCATGGGTCTCCCATACACTGGAGAATTGCCCCGTACCGGAGGCCGGGGGTATTTTGTCTGTCAGCGACACATATTCCAGCGCTCCGGTAATGGTACTTGCATTTAATATTTCGTACTTCCCTGTTGGGGCGATATATCCGAACTCACCGCTGCCACCCGCATAAATAATGCCTGAAGCGGTATCTAAGTCCATGCTGACTATATAATTCCCGGCTCCCACCGGCACATGGCTCCAGGAGGCGCCATCGTAGATGAATATTTCATCTGCGGTTCCAAAATATGCCCTTCCGGCTTTGTCTGTTGCGGCACAGAATACCTGGCTGTGTGCTTTGTATTGTTTTGGAGTAAAATTGGTGATGGCCGGTCTATGGGGCAGTTGGGCAGTTGCTTCAAGCGTGCATTGAAGGAGCAACACAGCAGTTGCGATAAATCGGATGTAGTTTGATGTTTTCATGGTTGATAATTGTTAAGATAAAGAACTACAGGAATAAAAGTAAAAAGTAAAAAGTAAAAATATGGAGGCAGTTTTTTTCATTTTAAGTAATGAGTCCACTCTAATAAGTCTTTTTTGCCACAAAAGCACAAAAACACAAAATCCCACTAAAAAGAATTGTCATTGCGAGCGCAGCGAAGCAATCCATTCATAGAAAGTAGTACAATTAAACAGATTGCTTCGGTCGCTGCGCTCCCTCGCAATGACAGTTTTGTGTTATTATTTTCTTTTTGTTCGTAAGATCATTTCGCAATCCTTCTCTACGACACAACAAGCTCATATTTTTCTCCCACTTCATTCAAAATCTCACTGACCTCCTTAAGTGTTTCTCCCGTAACCAGCCTTGTCCGCAAAGGTTTAAAATCCGGGAACCCCCTGAAATAATTACTGTAATGCCTGCGCATTTCAAAAATGCCGGTTCGCGGCCCTTTCCATTCTATGGATCTTGCCAGATGCTTTTTACAGACTTCAACCCTTTCTTCTATATCAGGAGGAGGTAGTTTTTCACCGGTTCTGAAATAATGCTTAATTTCATTAAATATCCAGGGATATCCGATAGCTGCTCTTCCGATCATAATTCCATCTACACCATATTGAGCCCTGTATTCCACGGCTTTCTCAGGGGAAACAACATCGCCATTTCCAAATATAGGAATATGTATGTCATCACAATTTTTAACTTCCGCTATCAATGACCAGTCTGCATTTCCTTTATACATTTGTTGTCTTGTACGGCCATGTATTGTGAGGGCTTTAATTCCGGCATCCTGCAGGCGCTTTGCTACTTCAACTATTTTAATTGAATGATCATCCCAGCCTAAGCGCGTTTTAACGGTAACAGGCAAGGTACATTTTTTCACAATTTCTTCGGTCATTTTCTGCATTTTGGGCAAGTCTAACAGGATACCTGCTCCGGCACCCTTGCAGGCAACATTTTTAACAGGGCAGCCATAGTTTATATCAATCAGCTCAGGATCAGCCGCTTCAGCAATAGCAGCAGCCTCCCGCATTGATTCGATCTTATCCCCAAATATCTGGATACCAATTGGCCGTTCATAATCGTAAATGTCTAACTTTCGCACACTTTTCTCAGCGCTTCTGATCAGCCCTTCTGAAGAGATAAACTCTGTGTAAAGCAGATCTGCCCCCTTGTCCTTACACACAGCCCTGAACGGAGGATCACTGACATCTTCCATGGGAGCGAGTAATAATGGGAATTCTCCAAGTTCTAAATTGCCGATACGTACCATGTGAAGGGTGCATAGCGCATAGCGCATGGCGCATGGCGCATAGCTGCCACCGCTCTGCTCTCTGCACTATGTTTTTACAAGTTTTTCCCGTAAATTTACGCAATTATGTCTTTAAATCCAAAACTTGTTCCGGGCGAAGCGAGGAATCTAATCCAAAATCCACAATATTCGAAACTCGAAACTCGAACTGCAACCCAAAGCACCTTGCTATCCCTGGGCATGCTGATATTATTCATTTTTGCCGGATGGTTGATATTTCAATTTATTGCAGCAGTGGCAGTTTTGCCATTCTTTGATTTTGATATTATCACCATGCAAAATGTTTTCAGTGACCCTGTAAATAATCCTGAATCAAAAATCCCATTCCTGGTAATTCAGGGAATTGTATCATTAGGTATGTTTATTATTTCGCCTCTACTATTCATGTATTTCATTGATAAGAGCAATCTTTACAATTTTCTCTCCTCCCTTGTCCCCCGTCTCTTGTTCCTCGTCCCGATGGTGATAACTATAATTATAGTAATCGTATTGATGCCTCTGAATTCAGCCATAATTGAATGGAACGCTAATATAAAATTCCCGGAGATTCTTTCTTCTTTCGAACAGTGGGCTGCTGAAAAAGAATTAATGCTTAAAGAGCTAACAAATTTAATTACAGATTTTACCAGCTTCCCGCAATTTTTACTGGGGGTTTTGGTAATAGCAATCATTCCTGCAGTAGGAGAAGAGCTCGTTTTTAGAGGGTTGGTACAAAATAAATTGTTTCAGGTAACCAAAAACCGGCACATTGCTATATGGATCTCTGCTTTCTTGTTCAGCGCTATCCACATACAGTTTTATGGCTTTTTCCCCAGAATGCTGCTTGGAATAATTTTTGGCTATCTTTATCTCTGGTCGGGAAATTTATTGATTCCGATAATTGCTCATTTTATAAATAATTGCTTTACTGCCGTGATCATTTATCTAGGAAAACTAAATATTATTACCTTTGATATTGAATCAACCGAAGCTATGCCAATTGAGCTTGTGATTACCTCGTTGGTATTAACTATTGGATTAATTTTTTTGTTTAGAAAATCTGTGTAATCTATGAAATCTGTGGTTAAAAAACGTATCCTCGTTGGTATTATCGGAGCCGCTCTGATAATTTTCTGCATTTGCTTCAGTGCATGGACCTATTTTGCTTTGTTCTTCCTGATATGTCTTTTCAGCCAGTTAGAATTTTACAAAAATGTGGCTGCGGGTCGTATTTGTAATCCGGCTCTATATTTAGGGCTCATCTGCGGGCTAACTTTATTCACATCAACTTTCTTAATAGAAAAAGAAATTATTAGCCAAAACTATTATTATCTTTTATTCCCATTTTTAAGTTTAATTTTTCTTTTTGAACTCTTTAAACCGGCATCCAGTATCCAGTCAGAGCGAAGCGGAGATCCAGATCTACCAGGGCATCCAGCATCCAGCTTCACCAACATTGCTTTTACTTTTTTAGGAATAATCTACATTGCCCTCCCACTTGCACTGTTAAACATTGCAGCCTTTTCAACAGAACATTCTGCTATCCAACATCTAATATCCAGTATCCGGCATCCAGCATCCAGCATCCAGTATTATAGTTACCAGGTCATTTTAGGGATTTTACTCATCGTATGGGCTAATGATACACTGGCATATTTTGTAGGGATCAATTTTGGCCGAACAAAGCTTTTTCAGCGCATCTCACCGAAAAAAACCTGGGAAGGAACCATCGGGGGTGGTGTTGCTTCGCTCATCACTGCCTTGATTTTATCTTTTTATTTCAAAGACCTGCTGTTGTGGCAATGGATGACTTTATCTTTGATAATAATCATATCATCTACATTAGGCGACCTTGTGGAATCATTATTCAAACGCAGCCTTAACATAAAAGATTCGGCAACAACAATTCCCGGCCACGGAGGATTTCTTGACAGGTTTGACGGGCTGTTCCTGGCAGCGCCTTTTGTGACGGCATTTTTAAAATTTTTGTAACCCATGACGAAAAAAAGAAAGAGCGTTGCAGATGAAGCGAGCCCAATTTAAATATGAGTCCACTCTAAAAAGTCCAAAAAATAAAAATGCCACTAAATCACCAAAGCACTAAATCCCACAAAACACTGAAAATCAATTAGTTAATTTATAGTGGGATTTTGTGTTTTTGTGCTTTTGTGGCAAAAAAGACTTTTTAGAGTGGACTCAAAATATCAATGATAAATATTCGTTTGTATATTATTATTTACCTAAATTTGTGTTATGATCTTTAAAAAAATTATATTGTCATTCAGCTTTGCTTTTGCATTTGCTTTTCTTCTCCACCTTTCCTCCTGGATTTTTTTCTCCCCCTTTGTGGGAGATTCAGAGGGGTCCTGGGTTGGGGGTGAAGTTTTTGCACAAACACTCAAATTCTCTGATGAGCCGGAGCAGTTCATAACAGACATCAACCAGATGATGGAAGCCACTACCTATGAAATTGCAATCCAGGCAGCAGTAAATTTCGATTCTGCATGGGTTTCACTCACCGGTGGTCAAAAGACAGTACTGATCAGCATCGCTCAAAAGATGGCAAAAAGAAGACTCAAGCCAATACCAGACTTTCAGAATTTTTTTAATACAATTTCTTATGCTGTTCAAAATGACTCCATAGACTCACAAATACTTGATACATTTTTAACCGTAATGTTTAAAGTGATAGACAGACCTGAAAATAGCAATGCCTTGATCAGTAAATTTCTTGCAACTACCAGGCTGTTTTTTGAAAAAAAAGCCCTGTACGACTCAAACTATAACAGCGTGTTTGTGATTGGAGGAACCTATGCTTTTGATTATATAGAACCGGAAGAAGAAAAAACTATCTTTGATGAATATGATCCCGAATACCCGGAAGCACAAGAAGAAGAAGCAGAAGATGATGACTGGGGTTGGGAGGATGAAGGTTGGGGTGATGAGGATGAAGATGATTTTACCACGAGCAAACAAAGGATCGAAGCTTTGTTAGGAGATGAAGTTACAGAAGATGATGCTACTGAGCAAACCCCAATACAAGGCCCTGTAATAATTTTTAAAAACGCCAACATTGCCTTACGAACAAATTATGGCTCCAATCAAATTCAGGGCACAAATGGCACCTTCATGTTTTATAGCAACATTTTTACCGGGGATAGCGGCAAATTTGACTGGAGTAAAGTGGGAATTTCACCAGCAGCGCTTTATTGTGAATTTAAAGGATATAATTTTAACGTAAAAAGCCCTACCTTAAAAGTAGACTCAGTTACCTTACACTATCCTGAAGTGGTTGGCTACCCCGTTGAAGGAATATTTGAATTTCAAAGTAAAAAATATTCAAATCCATTGAAAGCCCAATACCCCAAATTTAAGTCTTATTCTAACGATATTAAAATCAAAAACTTTGGGAAAAATATGATATATAAAGGAGGAATGGCCCTCATCTATAAAGGTGGATTAGCCCTTGCCGGCAACAGGATGAACAGTTTATCAGTGACCGGAGGAAACTGCGAAATGAACTTTCTCAGAAAAAACAAATTAATGTTTAGGTTGTTAGCGAAAAGATTTGAATTAGGCGACTCTTTAATTGCCTCTAAAAATGCGTATTTTGTCCTTTATCAATATGAAGATTCGTTGATGGACGGCAACAGAGTAGCATTTCAGCGAAAAGACTCAATCGTTCACCCAAAAGTTAAGTTGAAATACAATAAAAATACTGCCATGTTAAAGTTGGTAACAGGTGGAAGTACATCAAAGCATACAGCATTCTCCGATTCCTATCATAATATTGATATCAGAGCAGAATTTCTTCACTGGGATTTGAAAACTTCACAAGTAAATTTTTCTATAATTACTGCAAAACACAAAGTACCGGCATTTTTTGAGTCAAGAGAATATTATGATCCTGTCAGGTACAAACAAATGGGGGGTATTTTAAGCTTTCATCCACTACAAATGGTGGTAATGTACGGACGCTTAAAAGGGAAAAAACAATTTTATGTTGATCAAATAGCAAGAGATTATAAGAAAAATGCCAACACGATTAAATCTACCTGTGTATCTTTGGACAGGCAGGGGTTTATAGATTATAATGCTGAAACGGGTTTTATTAAATTAAAACCTAAGGGTATACATTATGTGTATGCCAGCATGGGAAGAGCCGATTATGATAATATGCTGATAAGGTCTTTAAGCGCAGCAGGGAAAAATGCTACTTTAGACATTTCTAACAATGAGCTCACCGTAAGAGGCATTCGCAAGTTCTATTTAAGTGATTCGATGAGGGTGTTTGTGCTTCCGCAAGGTAACCAGATCAAAATATTAAAAGACCGCAATCTATTATTCAATGGCATGTTGAGAGCTGGTAATATGTTGTTTTACGGGCAGGATTTCAAGTTTGATTATGATGGTTTTTTTGTAGTTTTAAAACAGGTTGATTCACTGAAATTCAGATTGGATAAAGTAGGAGTACTTGATAACCAGATGGTCTTTGAGGAGGGTATTTTATATATTAATAAGCCAAATAACAGATCGGGAAGAAAAAGCTTTCCGGATTATCCTAAGCTTGCCGCCCCACAGGGAGGAAAGGTCTATTTTGACCGGGATAAAGTGCTCAATCATGCTTATGATAAAAGTATGTATTTTGAAATACCTGCTTTTGATCTTGATAGCCTCAACAGCTATAATCCTGCCTCCTTTTCATTTTATGGCACTTTTTATTCGGGCGGCATTTTCCCACCCTTCCAGGAAAGATTGCGAATTATGCCGGATTACTCACTTGGATTTACGCACAAGGTCCCTTATGGTGGGTATAATCTTTACGGAAAGGATGACGCCCGGTTTTACGACATGCTTACCTTAAACAACGAGGGCCTGAGAGGACCGGGAGAGCTCAAATATTTAATGGCTACCTTAAAATCAGAGGATTTTGTTTTTTATTTAGATTCTACTTTAGCTATAGCCACAGCAGGGTATATACAAAAAGGTAATTATAACGAAGCATCCTGCCCTCAGACAACCTATGATCGCTGCCTGATGAAATGGCTGCCTAAGCTCGGTATGTATTTAAGCAATACCGATATACAAGCCCCGATCCTGCTTTATGAAGGAGACGCTACATTAGATGGAACCACGCTATTAACTGCAACCGGGTTATATGGAATTGGCAAAGTCTCTACAAGTGATGCAGCAACAATATCTGATAAGTTTCATTTTAGAGAAAATGACTTTAGCGCCAGAAGAGCAACTTTTAAAATAGCCTCTGATAACCCCAAAAAGCCTGCATTATTATGTACCTCAGTGAGACTCGACTTTGATATGCAAAACCTTATTGCCGACTGGACCCCTGAAATAAAAGGATTCCCCAGCACCGAGTTCCCTTATTCACAATATAAAACATCCATCGAAAAAGGGCTGCTGGATTTGAATAAAAGAACCGTAACCATGCATATGCCTGAAGGAAGCGAACTTAAAAATTCGTACTTCTATTCCACCCATCCCGACCAGGATTCTTTAGCTTTTAATGCTACGGGCGCTATCTATGATATGGATGAATTTACATTAAACATAAATGGTATCCCGGAAATCAAGGTTGCAGACGCCTCTATCGTCCCTGATAGTAATAAAATTTTTGTGCTTGAAAATGCAAAAATACCGATGCTCACCAGAGCAGAGATTACCATGGATACATTAAATGGTTACCATCAACTTCACAGCGGTAACATTTTTGTAAATTCAAGAAATGAATTTGAAGGCAATGCAATCTATGATTTTGTTAATTTGGCTAATGACACCTTCCGGATAAAATTTGACAAGTTTGTGATGGGAAAAGAAACTAAAAAGAAGAAAGATATTGTCTCCACTGCTGCTTATGGCGAAGTGCTGGAAGATGACAGCATTTTCATCTCTCCCAAAATATTTTACAGGGGAAAGGTTGCTTTGCACGCAGACAAAGATAATCTGGATGTAGATGGTTTTATTAAACTGCAAATGATAGGTATTTTTAAATCTGATAACTGGTTTAAATACACTAACCAGGAAGATATATTTAATGTATTTATAAAGGTTGAAGACCTTGTTTCTGCTATGGGTAAACCTCTGAGTACCGGCCTGCACATAAATCAGCGCACTTCACAATTATACAGCACTTTTATTTCTCAAAAGTACCAGAATACTGATAAAGACGTGCTGCCTGCTAAGGGGATGCTTTATATTGAACCGTTTAAAAGTGAATTTAAGATCACCACTCCTGAAAAAAACGCTGGACTATCTTATCAGGGCAACGTAATGGTGTATCGTGATTCCACTTCCGAGATTGATTATGAGGGAAAATTAAGTTTGGTTACTACCCGAAATGATAATAAAAGTTTTGTATGTGACGCTTCCGGCAGCGGCAGCGCATACTTTTCCTCTTACGACACTATCTACATGACCGATACCCTTTTCACCATAAATCCAATGATTTATAATAAACTTATTCAGTTCTATGACACACTTTATACTACTGACACTATTTACAGAAACGATTTGCTGTTCTATCTTCCATCTTCTATCTTCCATTTCCCATCTGCCCCGACAGAGTCGGGGTCTGCTATCTCCCATTTTCCATTTTCCATTTTCCATCTCCCGTCAGGAGATACACTCCTTTCCACTTCCGATATTCTTCTCAACACTACCGATACGCTTTACACCCTTGATCCCTTTCTAAACCCGGATACACTTTTTACCTCCGATACTCTTTATTCTCTTGATACTCTCGTGGCTTATACCATTGATACTCTGATAGCTAACTCTTATATCATAGACACCATTGCTACCAACCAGTATTCGTTCAACACATTTCTATCATTTAATTTCGGCTTTCCTACCCAGGCGCTGAAATTAATGGGAGAAGATATTGTCAAAGCTACCACTCCTAAATCTTTAATCTCTGATCAGGTCATGATCGAGAAGATGCAGGGGTCTTCGGTCGAAGATCAAGAAGAGTCCAACAAGCCTAATGACAATGATTCAACTTTGATCTACAGGTTGGCAGAAATAATTGGCAATGAGAAAGCAAAAGAATATAAACAGCATTTGGCAGCTCAAAATTCTCCTTTTATGGATTATGAATATTCACCTCTTTATACTTTTTCTAATAAATTAAATAAATCCATCGTCTTTTCTGACGTAACGCTTAAATGGTCAAATGAATACAAGGCCTGGTATAGTGTAGGTAAACTGGGTCTGTCCAACATCCTGAAAAATGACGTCAATGCAGAAGTTAATGGCTATCTGCAGATGAGCAAAACCCCGGCCGGAGATAAGGTAGATATTTATATTGAGCTTGCCTATGATAAATGGTATTATTTCCATTATGATAATACATCATTCTGGTATAAAATGAGCGTTAATACGCCCATCAACAAGCTTATTGCTACTTCGTCTGATCTAAGGTTTAATGATATTATTGCCTCAAAAGCTAAAGGAAATAGAGATGCAATTACTGAAGATAAGTATGCTTTTGCTTTGGGAGACCTGATGGATAAAGCCTTGTTTATTAGAAAATTCAAATCAAAATATTTGGGAGAAGGCACTTTTGAGCAAGAAGAGGAAGAAGAGGAACTTGATGAAGAAGAAACATACGATGAAGAAGAAGATGATTTTGATGATTCCGAAATTATGGATATGCGGATGAAAGCCGGGTCAAAGCCGCCTAAGAAAAAAGGCAGGAAATAGGAGACAATTTGATAATTAACGTTCTTATTCGCGATTCGCGTAAATCCCGTAAATAAGAATTGAATTTGGTTGTTTAAAAAATAATACTTAACTTTGCAGGCTTTCTATTTATAAACACCGGTTGAACAAGAGTATTCAGGAACAGTTAGCAATTGACCCCGAATACCTGGGAGTCAACTTTTTCAGATATGACAATCTGTTTAATCATATTTTGTACCCTTTTTGCTTATCTCATCGGTTCACTACCTACGTCAGTGTGGCTCGGACAGGCATACTATGGAATTGATGTCAGGGAATACGGGAGCGGCAATGCCGGTGCAACCAATACTTTCAGAATTCTGGGAAAGCGGGCAGGCGTCATTGTGTTGGCTGTTGATATTATGAAAGGATGGTCGGCTACTTCGTTTGCTACTTTCCTTTTAGCGTTGAATTTGATCCCTTATGATGACCTGGTCATTTATAAAATAATTTTTGGCACTGCCGCTGTTTTAGGACATATTTTTCCGGTTTATGTAAAATTCAGAGGAGGCAAAGGCATTGCCACGCTAATAGCCGTGATCTTCTCTATCAATATTGAAGCAGCCCTGGCTTGTATGATCATTTTTTTTATTGTTCTTTTCATTTCAAAATATGTCTCCCTGGGCTCATTGTCAGCAGCCCTGGCATTTCCCCTCCTGCTTCTTCTTCCAAGGTTTTATCCTGATGAGCCTTTTATCATCACTTTCGGATTTGCCTTGTTTGCCATCGTTGTGCTTACCCACCAAAAAAACATTATCCGGCTTATCAACGGACAGGAAAGTAAGGCGAATATAAGGTTGAGGAAAAATAAAACCTGAATTAAAAATGACGAATTACGAATGACGAAGTACGAATTCGTCATTCGTAATTCGTACTTCGTAATTTACAATGACCGGTAAAAGCATCCCTATACAAATATTTTATTTCTTATTATTTACAGCTATACAGCTAATTTTACTAAGAAACGCTGTGCTTTTTAAAAAATTTATATCATTTTTTTTGCATTTAAAAAAAATGCCCTACCTTTGCACCCTGTTTTGGCTTCATTAACCTAAAAATAAAAATAAAATCATGACAAAACTTACAATTACTTTCGTATTGGCAATCTTTGGCTATTGCTCTTTGTTTGCCCAAACTTCAGGCGGGCCTGATACTTATGGGTATATCTGGAAAAACAGCAATGACATCAGCGTTGACGCTCCGGTTTACAACTGGATAGACATTACAACCATTGGTACAGAGATCACCGGGTTGGGCGATGACAATGTTTCAGTTATCTTTCCTTTCGGCTTTACTTTTAAATATTACTGGTCGGATATATCTGGTTTTTCTGTTGGCTCTAATGGCTACATTGCCTTGAATACTTCTTATGTCATTTCCTCTGGATTTGGAGATGGCGGTTTTCCTCCTACACCTTCAGTGGATGGTAAAGAGAATGTGGTTGCACCCTTTATGGCTGATCTCAAGCCTGATGGAGCAGGAAATCCTTCGAAACTATATTATTACTCAAATTTAATAGATACACTCATCGTATCCTATGAGAATGTAGCTTTTTGGTCAAGCGCTGCCGCACCCCCAAATGATTGGTTAGGCTCAAATACCTTTCAAGTCATCTTTGCCAAAACTGATAGTTCTATTACATTTCAATATAAAAAACAACAGGGATCGTGGGCTCCTTCATATGATGCCACTACATACCCAGGTGTAACAGGTATTGAAAATATCACCGAACAGATTGGTTTATTGGTTTCTAGTACTAAACCAGACACGGCAACGGCTATTAAATTCTATTATCCTGACAGTGTTACCTTGTCTGTTGAAGACGTCAAACCATCATGGACCAACAATGCCGCAAATGCCGGGTTTTTTGAAATAGCAAACAGAAGCGTTAACATGGCTACCAATGTATCTAATGTTGGAAATGTTAATGTTGATACAGCCTTTAATACATTCATTGAAATACAAAGATCCGATTTTACAATTGCTTATAGTGATACAGTGAGCATTCCATCTTTAGCCCAAGGTGTTGATACCACCATCGTTTACCCTACTATATATACACCTGATTCGGCAGATATATACACGATTATGACATTTACAAATCTATCAAGCGATATTAATACACTTAATAACCAGATCCAAACAGAGATGGTAGTGATTGATACTGTTGGTAAAACTCAGGATACCTTATCCTGGGACAATGGGATGACGCCAGGTCAGGGAGTTGGATTTGAAGGCTGCGGGGTTCATTTCATACCACCATTTTATCCGACTGTTGTAAAGGAATTGTTATACTTTATAATTCAAACCACTGTTGATTCCGGTGGTTTTGTAGCAGCATTGTGGGATGATGATGGCCCCGGTGGAACTGCCGGTACAGTACTTTTTTCTGATACAATAATTCCTGACAGTGTTATTCTTGGTGGTTGGAACTCAGTAAATTTATCTGCTCCTATCTTAATAAATGATGGCGGATTTTACATTTCGTGGCAATTTATTGATACTACTACCCAAGGTATAGGTGTTGGTGTTGACCTTATACCACCATTTTCTTTGAGAACTTACGAAGTGCTCAGTGGGGTCTGGGGTGCATACAGGAGTGCTGAGGCAGAAGATATCATGATCAATGCCGTTATCGATTTACCCCCATATCCACTCATTGCTGCAATAAGTTCCTATGTAGATCCTACATGCAATGGCGTGTGTAATGGAAATGCTGCCGTAAATGTGGTTGGTGGAATACCTCCTTTTACTTATCTATGGGATGATTCATTAAACCAGGATTCGGTTACAGCAACTAAACTTTGTGCTGGTACTTACACTGTAACGGTATATGATTCGTTAGGGGATTCTACTACTGCTACGCTTACTCTTTCCGAGCCGGCAATTCTTACCGGTACAACAACAACCATTGGTCAATCAACTCCTGCAGATACAAATGGTGTAGTTACTGTTACTGCAAGTGGAGGATCCGGAAGCTATTCTTATCTATGGAATACCGGAGATACCACAAGTATGGTTTTAGGGGTTGTTGCCGGTGTATATAGTGTCACTGTTACTGACATTGTTTGCGGTAATTCTATCGTTCTTACCGATACAGTTAATTTACTAACCGCTATAGCCGGATTTTTTGAAGAAGCGGGTAATGTTAAAATATACCCTAATCCGTCAACTGGCAAGCTAATGATTGAACTGCTCAATATCAGGCATACAAGTATTGCGCTTTACAGCATATTAGGGAAACGGTTAGCTGAATTCAATAATAATGATAAAAATAAACAAAGTTTCTATTCACTTGATTTGTCAAATCAGGCAAACGGCTCCTATTTTATAAAAATTATTACTGATCATAAAGTGATCACAAAAAAAATAATTCTTTATAAGTAAAATAAACACCATCTTTCATAAAGCCATCCCGTACCTGTTTATAGGTGGGATGGCTTTTTTTTATATCTTTGCAAAAAAAAATGCCACAAAGACACGAAGACAGATGAAAAACTACATCAACAAAAACAAAGAGCGCTTCATCAACGAACTATTAGACCTGCTAAAAATCCCTTCTGTCAGCGCTGATAGTAAATTCAAAAATGATGTGCTAAAAGCTGCAGAATTTGTGAAAGAAAAATTAATTGCTGCAGGAATTGAAAAAGCTGAGGTCTGTGTTACCCCGGGACATCCCATCGTTTATGGAGAAAAAATAATAGATGATGCTTTGCCAACCGTACTGGTTTACGGGCATTATGACGTACAGCCGGCTGATCCGCTGGAACTTTGGGATTCACCGCCTTTTGAACCGGTCATCAAAGATGAAAAGATATATGCCAGGGGTGCCTGTGATGATAAAGGACAGATGTATATGCACATTAAGGCGTTTGAAACAATGATGGCCACGGGAAATCTTGCCTGCAATGTAAAATTTATGATAGAAGGAGAAGAAGAAGTGGGTTCGGATAATTTAGGGGACTTTGTAGCTGCTCATAAAGAAAAATTAAAAGCTGATATTGTTCTCATATCTGATACCTCAATATTGGCAAATGATACCCCTTCCATAACCACCGGGCTCAGGGGACTAAGTTATGTGGAGGTAGAGATAACCGGGCCGAACAGGGACCTGCATTCCGGCACCTATGGCGGAGCCGTGGCAAACCCGGTAAATATACTATGCAACATGATCGCCTCATTAAAAGATGAAAATAACCACCTTACCATCCCCGGGTTTTATGACGATGTAGTTGAAATAAGCGCCCACGAAAAAGCTGAAATGGCAAAAGCGCCTTTTGACCTTGAGGAGTATAAAAATGAGCTTGATATAGAAGATGTATATGGAGAAAAAGGTTATTCTACCCTGGAAAGAACCTCCATCAGGCCCACTCTGGATGTAAATGGAATATGGGGAGGTTATACAGGTGAAGGAGCCAAAACGGTGATTGCCTCAAAAGCTTATGCAAAGATCTCCATGCGCCTGGTGCCTAACCAGTCGTCAGAAAAAATCACCGGCCTCTTTACAGATCACTTTAAATCCATCGCACCTAAAGGAGTGCGCGTAAAAATAACACCGCTCCATGGCGGTGAACCGGTAGTTACGCCCACCGACTCCGCTGCTTATCATGCTGCCAGCAAAGCCTTTGAAGAAACCTTCGGAAAGTTACCTATCCCCATGCGTGAAGGAGGAAGCATACCCATTGTGGCGTTGTTTGAAGAAGAGCTGGGTTTGAAAACCGTGCTGATGGGTTTTGGCTTAGATTCTGATGCGATCCATTCTCCAAATGAGCATTTCGGGATATTCAATTATTTGAAAGGGATTGAGACCATACCGTTGTTTTATAAGTATTTTGCGGAGATGAAAGACTAATGTAGCAACAATTTAATTACGCAATATTGTAATCATAAAATATATTATTTCATTGTTCAATTGTTAAGATGGTTAT